>JAOUDB010000386.1 GCA_029859485.1 Desulfuromonadales bacterium
AAGATTTCGCCGAACTCGCCAGGGTGAACTCCGACGACGCGGCAAGCGCCGTCAAAGGAGGCAACCTCGGCTACTTTACCCGCGGTTCCATGGTCAAGCCTTTCGAGCAAGCAGCCTTCAACATGAAGCCGGGGGATATCAGCGAAGTGGTTGAAACAACCTTCGGCTACCACATCATCAAAGTGGAAGAGTACACCGAACCAGGAGTACGATCTCTCGAAGAGTCCATGGACGAAGTCAAAGCAGGTCTGCGCCAGGAAAAAGCCAAGCAACTGGCCTTCGAAAAGGCGATGGACGCCTACAACATCAATCGCAAAACGGGCGATCTTGAAGCCGCAGCCACGACCAATGAGCTGGGCCTGAAAGAATCGGGTCTCTTCGCCCGTGACGGTTACATAGACGGCATAGGAAGCAACGCAGAGATCATCAACGCAGCCCATCTTCTGGAAGAGAACACGTTGGCCAAACCGGTGGCTACGGATGACGGCATCATCCTCTTTGCCCTTAAAGAACGTGTTGCCAGTCACATTCCTGAACTGGACGAGGTCAAAGATCTGGTCACCGCATCTTACCAGGCCACGGAAGCTGTCAAACTTGCAAAAGCGGCCGCTGAAGAACTGGTTGCCGACCTGGTCGATGGTGGATCTCTTGTGAAGCTGGCAAAAAGAGGCAAGTACACGGTCGAAGAGACCGGCGAATTCACGCGCACATACAGTCCCTTTGTTCCACGCCTTGGCACATCGGAGGAGCTTTCAACTGCTGCTTTCGAGGTCAAGGAGGGTGAGACTGCGATCGATCAGCTCTTCGAGATTCAGAAACGCTTCGTTGTCGTCGAAGTCAAGGAGCGGATCGCTGCTGACGTGACATTGCTGGACGAAGCCAAGCGTGCAGAACTGCAGAAAACGATTCTCAGCCGCAAGCAGAACGAGGCGGTAGCGAATCGCCTCGAAGAGCTCCGCAGTGAAGCAACGATCGTTATCGCACCCCGCATACAGGATATGATCAACAAGGAGAAATAACCGTGAGTGCTATTGTTCTCGAAAGCAACATGCCCACCCTGAAGATGGTCAATCGCGGCAAAGTCCGCGACATCTACGATCTTGGAGAGCATCTTCTGATCGTCACATCCGATCGTCTTTCCGCGTTTGATGTCATCATGAATGAAGGCATCCCGAAGAAAGGGCAGGTTCTTAACAAGTTTTCCATCTTCTGGTTCAACCAGATGTCCGACATTGTTCCAAATCACATTGTTGCTACCGATGTAAGTGACTACCCGGCAGAAACCCACATCTACCGCGACCAGCTCGAAGGTCGAAGCATGCTGGTCAAGAAAGCCAAGCCGCTACTGGTTGAATGTATTGTTCGCGGCTATGTTTCCGGATCCGGCTGGAAAGATTACCAGAAAAACGGCAGCATCTGCGGCATCGCTTTACCAGAGGGCCTGCTCGAAAGTGAGCAGTTGGAAAAACCGATCTTCACGCCTTCGACCAAGGCTGAGCTAGGTGAGCACGATGAGAACATTTCTTTTGAAGAGACTATCAAGCTCTGCGGTCAAGAGATCGCCGAACAGATTCGTGACAAAACCCTGGAAATTTACAGTCGTGCAAGCGACTTTGCCCGCGTCAAGGGTATCATTATCGCTGACACCAAGATTGAATTCGGCACTATGCCCGACGGCAGCCTGATCTGGATCGATGAAGCGATGTCACCTGATTCTTCACGTTTCTGGCCTCAGGAGTTATACAAGCCGGGCGGCCCCCAGCAAAGCTTCGACAAGCAGTTCGTCCGCGATTACCTGGAGACCCTTGACTGGAACAAGCAGGCACCACCCCCACCTCTCCCGGAGGATATCATTAAAAAGACCTCGGAGAAGTACCAGGAAGCGCTCTTCAAACTGACTGGCATCACCCTTTAAGCGCAGCAGTGTCACTCGAAAGGTTTGCAGTGCCAAAAATGATTAGCATGACCAGGTTCATAATCGCAATCAGCTGTACCGTCACCCTGCTTCTAGGTGGCTGTGCAGCTGTATCCGTTAATGAGGACAAACGTCCGGTCGAGGCAATAATCAACCGTGCCGAGCAACTGATCAAGAGCAAGGCCTATGCGGCGGCAGCAGAAG
Source organism: Desulfuromonadales bacterium (assembly GCA_029859485.1). Taxonomy (GTDB): domain Bacteria; phylum Desulfobacterota; class Desulfuromonadia; order Desulfuromonadales; family BM103; genus M0040. Next base: position 2,120 of record JAOUDB010000386.1, read on the forward strand.
AATATGCCGTCATCATCAGGAAAGAACCGACTATCGGCAGTCACTACCTGCGCCGCGCCGAGATCCTCGAGCGCATCGACGAGGACAAGGAAGCTCACAGCACCTACGAGCGCGGCCTCAAGATGGTACCGGAAGATGATCCTGACCAGCTACAGCTTATGCACCGGTTGGCCCTAGTCGACGCCAACCATCTGTTCAAACTCGATGAGGCAGAAGAACTCCTTGCACGTCTCCCCCCGAGAAGTATCGAGAAACTTGACTTGGCGGCCTTCCTTTACTACCAGGCCAGCCAATACAATGAGGCCATCGAACTTCTTAATAAAGCCCTTGAGAAAGTTCGGGATGCTGACCAGAAAGCTTTGCTGCTGTACCACGCTGCCCTGATTTACGTAAAACTCGGGGACGAGAAAAACACCTTCGGTTCACTCTACTTCGCAATTAACAACGCAGAGCACCTCGGCCTGATCCGCGACATCGAGCAACTCTGGCAAAAGCTCAACGAAATTCCAGAAGGCGCAGACACTATTCCAAAGTCTTGACACCGGTCAATGCCGGACGCACAAAAAGGCGTTAAGCTAACTCCAATAACTAAACATTTTTGGAGGAACACTATGTCCAGCCAACCCGCTCAAATTCATTTAGATCCTGCCAAGGCATATGCTCTAGGCGAGATGACACCTTACCAGGACGGCGCTGTTGTCAGCCGCACACTGCTGCAGCACGAAACCGGTACCCTCACAGTTTTCAGCTTTGACGCCGGCCAGGCTCTCTCCGAACACACCGTCCCGTTCCATGCTTTCGTACAGGTCCTCGATGGCGAGGCCGAAATCATCATCGGCGGCACCCCGGTCAGCGTCTCTGCTGGAGAGATTGTTCTGATGCCCGGGGGCATCTCCCACGAAGTCAAGGCCGTGAAACGTTTCAAGATGCTGCTCACCCTCTTCCGCAGCACCTCGGGCAGCGACAGTGAATTCAAAAACAGCTAACCACTTCTACCGTAGCATTGGTAACGGGAAACTGAGTAAAAAAGCAGTTGACACCCTGATACCTCTCTGCTATAAATCTGCACCTGTTCGGGGCTATAGCTCAGCTGGGAGAGCGCTTGAATGGCATTCAAGAGGTCAGCGGTTCGATCCCGCTTAGCTCCACCAAACTTCAAAGGGTTACGCAAATTGCGTAGCCCTTTTTTGTTGTGATAACTCTTGACCAGAGGAAAACGAAACCCTATAATGCACTCCGCTTTGCCGAAGTGGTGGAATTGGTAGACACGTCGGTCTCAAAAACCGATGCTCTCTGAGCGTGCCGGTTCGATTCCGGCCTTCGGTACCATTAGCAGAGATAAGCCTCCGATTCGTCGGGGGCTTTT
>JAOUDB010000387.1 GCA_029859485.1 Desulfuromonadales bacterium
TGAAAGGTGTCACTCTGGAGCATGGCCAAAGCCATACCTTGCAGGTGATGACCGGCAAGTCCTTCAAGAGCGGTGGCGTGCATGTCGTGCCCGTGGAGCTCTCAGGTGTTGCGGCGAACGGCAAGCAGTTTGTTCACTGCCGCGCCAGAATAGTTCTGGCTGCTAAGCTGCCTGAAGGCAAGGTGGCTATGGAGCGTGTTGAACTCCAGGCTTACAGTCGGCCGATCGAAGAGGTCTACCAGCCTGACCGGCTCTTCCACGGACCAGACTTCCACGGTATCCGTGAGGTGATTGGCTGCTCCGCTGACGGCATCGCTTCGATGGTCCGTCCGGCACCATTGCCGACCGACTGGATCAAGCAGCCGTTGCGAAATTCATGGCTCTCTGATCCTCTGGCCCTCGACAGCAGCTTCCAGTTGATGATCCTCTGGAGCTTCGAGCGTTACAAGTCAGCATCCCTGCCGGTCTTCGCTGGACGTTATCGTCAGTACCTGGAGCGCTTCCCTGAAAGCGGTGCCGAGATCCGTATCCGCGTGACCAACCAGAGTGCCAGCAAGGCCGCTGCGGAGATCGATTTTGTCGACCCGGGCAGCGGCGCGCTGATTGCTCGTATCGAGGATTACCAGTGCGTGATTGATACGTCGCTGAATGCGAGCTTCCAGCGCAACAAACTGCAGGGAGTTGCTTAAGGATGAAGCACGGTAAATCTGTTGCAATCGTCGGGGTCGGCGGCATTTTTCCAATGTCACCGACCCTGGACCGTTTCTGGGAAACGATTACCGGCAATGTCGACACGTCTCGGCAGCCACCGCAAGATCGCTGGCTGCTCGAACCCGATGAAGCCTTTGACCCCGCAATCGGTGCTCCTGACAAAATCTATTCGAAGAAAGCCTGCTTCATTGATGACGAGATCGATACGTCATCCGTTGCCGGACTCGATATCGATGCCGATTTCTTAAGCGGTCTCGACCCGATGTATCGCCTGCTGCTGCGCACAGGCCACCAGGCGTTCAGTGATGGCCGCATCGACCAGATTGATCGGCAGAAGGTTGGCGTCATCATCGGCAACCTGGCTCTCCCCAGTGAACACTCCTCGACCATGGCCAGGGATTATCTCGGCCGTACTTTCGCCGAAAAAGTCCTCGGTGTAGAAGCGCAACCGGAGCTGCCGAGTGTAGACCCTCTGAATCGCTACGTCGCTGGTCTTCCTGCCGGTCTCCTCGCCAAAGCTCTCGGCCTCGGTGGCACCTGTTATACCCTTGATGCGGCTTGCGCCTCCTCACTTTATGCCATCAAGCTGGCTGTCGATGAACTGCTGGCCGGACGTGCCGATGCCATGCTGACAGGTGGACTGGCGCGGCCTGATTCTCTCTACACCCAGATGGGCTTCTCCCAACTGCATGCTTTGTCTCCTTCCGGGACCTGTTCCCCTTTCGACGCCAATGGCGATGGTCTGGTGGTCGGCGAGGGCAGTGGCATGTTCCTGCTCAAACGCACCGAAGATGCCGTGCGTGCCGGCGATCAAATCTATGCGGTGATTCGCGGCATCGGCCTGTCCAACGATATCGGCGGCAGCTTGCTGGCTCCTGCCTCAGAAGGGCAACTGCGGGCGATGCGTTCTGCCTACCAGCAAGCCGGTTGGTCTCCCTCTGATGTTGATATGATCGAGTGCCACGCCACCGGTACCCCGGTTGGAGACGTGGTCGAGTTCTCCAGCCTGAAAAGTCTCTGGGGTAAAGAAAGTTGGCAGTCGGGCCAGTGTGTGATCGGTTCGGTGAAATCGAATATCGGGCATCTGTTGACAGCTGCCGGCTCCGCCGCTTTGATGAAAACCCTGTTGGCGATGAAAGAACGCACTCTGCCGCCGACCGCTAACTTTGCGCAGCCGGCCAAAGGTGTTGACCTGGAGAAAAGTCCGTTCCGGGTTCTGCGCCAATCCAAGCCCTGGAAGCAGCGCAAGCAAGGCCAGCCGCGCCGGGCTGCCGTAAGCGCTTTCGGCTTTGGCGGAATCAACGCTCACCTGCTGGTCGAGGAATGGATTCCAAAACAACCGGCAAAAAGTTCTGTGACCTATCCACCGTCATTCAAGAAGAAGAACCCGCCGATCGCGATTGTAGGCATGGGCGCACATCTTGGCCCCTGGGATTCTCTTGACTCTCTGCGCAGCCGCTTCCTGGGTGATGAAACAGTCATCAAGCCAGAGCTCCCCTCACGCTGGTGGGGGGCGGAAGAGAGCCGTTGGTTTAAAAACAAAGGCTTCAAAAAATCCGACTTCAAAGGTTTTTACGTTTCCGATGCGCAAGCCTCTCCCGGAGTTTTTCGCATTCCGCCGAAAGAGGTTGAGGAGATGCTGCCCCGTCAACTCCTGATGCTCAAGGTGGCCGACGAGGCCCTGCAGGACGCCGGCATCAAGAAAGAGGACCTGCTCTTTACCGGGGTCTTTATCGGTACGGGGCTGGATCTTAACGCGACCAACTTCAGCTTTCGCTGGGGGCTTGAAAAAATGGCTCGCCGGTGGGCGCAACAGCTTGGCCGCGACCTCTCCGAAGCGGAGCTCAATGATTGGATTGCCGCTCTGCGCGAATCGGCCGGCCCGGCCTTAAGCGCTAACCGGGTCATGGGGGCTCTCGGCAGCATCGTTGCCAGCCGGGTGGCCAAGGAGTTCAAGGTCGGTGGCCCCAGCTTCACCCTGTCGAGTGAGGAGAACTCCGGTCTGCGAGCCCTCGAAGTGGGTGTGCGCGCTTTGCAGGAAGGCTCTATCAACCGGGCGATTGTCGGCGCTGCAGACATGGCCGGCGATCTGCGTGCGGTTCTTGGCCGACATGAAAATCAGCCTTTTTCAAAGAGTGGCGTTGCTCGCCCCTTTGATAAAAATGCTGACGGTTCACTGGTCGGTGAGGGCGCTGCTGCTGTTATCCTGAAACGACTTGATGACGCCAAACAGGATGGTGATCATATCTATGCTGTTATCAAGGGTGTTGGTACGGCAACCGGCGGCCGGATTGAGGACGAAACCACGAACAGTGATTCCTATTCTCTCTCTGTTGAGCGGGCCCTCTTCGAAGCCGGGGCGTCTCCCGAATCAGTCAGTTACCTGGAAACCCATGGCAGCGGCCTGGCGTCGGAGGATCTCCTTGAGGCGAAAGCCCTTGGCGCTGTTTTCGGTGCCAAACAGACGCAAAACCCCTGCTATATCGGCAGCGCCAAGGCCGATGTCGGGCATACGGGTTCGGTGGCCGGTCTGGCGTCCCTGATCAAGGCCTCTCTCTGTCTGGAAACGCAACTTTTACCTCAGATGCGCAACCTGCAGTCGCTCCGCTATGACTGGGTACGCGGCAAGCGCAATTTCATCGCTCCCGAAGCGGCGCAGTTCTGGTTGCGCAACCGGGTCGAAGGGCCGCGAAGAGCCTTGGTCAGCGGCCTTGGCAATGATGGCACCTGCTCCCATGTTGTCCTGGAAGGTTTTGAAAATAAAGCA
>JAOUDB010000388.1 GCA_029859485.1 Desulfuromonadales bacterium
TTGAAGTACAGGGCTTCGCCGGCCTCGTAGAGCAGGACCGGTATGCCGTGTTCGGCAACGGCCTCACGCAGGGAGCCATCGCGAATCGCGGAATGGATGATCATCGGCGCACCGAAGGCTTGAGCCAAGCGCAAGTTTTCTTCATCGTCGGTCGAGGTGCGGATCTGTGGCAGGTTGCTGCGGTAATTCGATCCGGTGTGGATGTCGATGCCGTGAGTGGAACGGCAGACGATCTCCTGCATGAACAGGTGGGCAATCCGGCCGGCCAGGGACCCTTTGGCTGAGCCCGGAAAAGAGCGGTTGAGATCACGCCGGTCAGGAAGATAACGTGAGTGCTGGATAAAGCCGAACGGGTTGACAACCGGCGCGGCGAGCAGTGTGCCTTTCAGGCGGTTCAAGGACTTGTTGCAAAGCAGTCGCCTGATGATCTCAACGCCGTTGATTTCGTCGCCGTGGATGGCTGCGCTTATGAAGAGCGTTGGCCCCGCCTGTTTACCGTGTACGACGTGAACCGGCAGAGCGACCTCTGAGTGGGTGTACAGCCTGGCCATCGGCAGATCGATCGTCACGCGTTCCCCGGCGTTGATCTCCACACCCCCAAAAAGGAAAGGTTTTTGTCGTTTCATCCCTGACCCCGGGTTTTGGTCTTGCCTGGTTTCGCTGCTTTTTCGATGAAGTTGATAATCATGCCGGCGACGTTTTTCTCTGTCGCCGTTTCTATTCCTTCCAGCCCCGGTGAGGAATTGACCTCCATGACCACAGGCCCGTGATTGGAACGGAGCAGATCGACCCCTGCAACATTAAGTCCCATGATCCTGGCGGCCCGTACAGCTGTTAAGCGCTCTTCCGGGGTCAGTTTGGCAAGTGTGGCATTGCCGCCACGGTGCAGGTTGGAACGAAACTCTCCTTCCCCGCCCTGGCGCTTCATCGCAGCGACGACCTTATCGCCAATCACGAAGCAACGTAGATCGGCCCCCTTAGCCTCCTTGATAAACTCCTGAACCAGGATGTTTTCTTTCAAGCCACGGAAGGCTTCGATGACACTCTCTGCCGCTTTACCCGTCTCAGCGAGCACCACGCCTATCCCCTGGGTTCCTTCCAGAAGTTTAATCACCAGCGGGGCTCCCCCGGCCAGCTTGATCAGGTCTTTTGTGTACTGGGTCGAATGGGCAAATCCGGTCACCGGCAGGCCAATGCCCTTGCGGGCCAGGAGTTGCAGGCTGCGAAGCTTGTCACGCGAGCGACTGATCGCCACGGATTCATTGATGCTGTAGACATTCATCATTTCAAACTGGCGGACAACAGCCGTACCGAAGAAGGTGATCGAGGCGCCAATCCGGGGAATGATGGCATCGAACCCGGTCAGTTCTTCGCCTTTGTAATGGATCGTCGGGCGTTGACTGGCAATCGTCATGTAACAGCGCAGCGGGTCGATGACACGGACCTCATGGTTCTTAGCTTTAGCCTCCTCAACCATACGGTTGGTCGAGTAAAGCTTTGCATTCCTCGAGATAATAGCGATTTTCATATCGTTGGACTCCTTGAGATTAGTATTTGTGCCGTTTACGACCCGTGAGGTAAGACTGGTCCGGGATGACCTGCAATCCCTCCATCGCTGTCCGTCCAAGCAACATGCGGAACTTCATATTGTCGCGATTGGTCAGCGTCATTTCGATTTGACGGGGCAGGTCTCCAATCAGGAGGGTTGTTTCTATGACGTAGCGCATCTCACGGTGGCCGCCAGAATCGCTGACTTCGCGAAAATCTTTGACCGGCGCTTCGCAGAAGATTTCAACGTCCAGCCTCTTCTGCAAGGGGTGCACGCCGAAGCGGACCATCTGTCGACCCTCTTTGGTGAAGGGTTCCACAAAAAAAGCGTGTAACGCAGAGGTACGCGCACCCGTATCGATCTTTGCCTTGATGGCTGGAACCTGGAGCTCTGGCAACGCCAGCCATTCGCGCCAACCGATTATCGTCTGATCCATCGTTGCCTCGTTCGGTGATTCGCTATTCAATTCTAACCGATTGTGCTAATTATGCACGTCTGAAGTTCTTGTACTTTTAACAGGTTATATTGTACAAGCAGAAAAATGGAGTGGCTTGATTTTTTGCAATAAATATCGGTCCGATACGTGTTATGCAGAAGGGGTTGTATTTGACATGGCCTGGGCTCTGAAGTAGAAAGGAAGGCCGGTTCAGCTTTTGGTTTGCCGGGTGTAAGCACCACATGGCCCTTTACATGTGCGTAGCTCTTAAATTGGAAGGTTGGGATCAATATAATGAACGATCATCTGCCGAGTCGGTGGCAAGAGGTTTTGCGCCACAACGATCTTGATAGTTTCGAGAAGTTGTGGGCTTTGCAGCTCGAGTGGTTCGAAGAGCCCAATCAGAGACGTGGTGGCTGGAGCGGGGTGTCACGTTGTGATCTGGATCTGCCTGACGGAGGCAAGGTCGGTGTTTTCATCAAGCGGCAGGAGAACCATATTACCCGAACCCTATTGCACCCTTTCGGCATGTCGACGTTCATCCGGGAGATAGAAAATATTCTTCGTTTTAAAAAGGCAGAGGTTCCTGCTCTTGAGCCGGTTTATTTTGCCGTGCGCAAGGTCGATGGTGATCTGCGGGCCATTGTTTGTACGGAAGCCCTGGATGGATATGAACCGCTGGAAAGTCTTACAGAGTGTTGGTTAAAGGAAGGTTGGCCTGATAGGGAAACCCGGCGAAGGTTGATGAAGGCAATCGCCTCGGTTATGGCCAGAATGCATGACCACAAGATTCAGCATAACTGTTTTTACCCGAAACATATCTTTGTCCGTTTTGCCGGGGACGAAATCAGCATCCGAATTATTGACCTGGAAAAAGCCAAGGTGAAAGTGTTCCGTCGTCACGCAAGTTTCCGGGATCTTTACGCCCTTAATCGACACGCTCAGGGTTGGAGCCGGACAGACCGTCTGCGCTTTTTACTCCTCTACCTTGGTCAAGATCGGTTGAATCCTGCGGCCAAGGAGCTTTGGCGCAGGATCGTGAAACGCACCATCATCAAGGCTAAAAACTAGGTCTTCGGGCCGTGGCTGTTTACTGCTTGATAATCAGCACAGACCCGCTTTTGTCCGGCATTGGAACGGGCAGTTCAACTTTGTCAGCGAAGAAAGCGTCCACGGCTTTTCGCGCTCCGATCCAGGCGTTGTAGTCGTGAACCAGAATGATGCCCCTGGTGCTCATGCGCGGATAAAAATAGTTGAGACCTTCCATGGTCGGTTCATAGAGATCGGCGTCGAGGTGGACAAAAGCGAATTTCTGCTCGGGAAAATCTTCGGGAAGGCTGTCAGGAAAGTAACCCTGGTGAAAAGTGACATTATCGTTCAGCGGAGAGATAAACTGCTTAACCTTCGGGATCGAGGTGTCAGAGAATTTACTGCCCTTGGTCTCGAAATCCGTATGACCTTTCTCCGCGCTGACGCTTCTGTCGGTAA
>JAOUDB010000389.1 GCA_029859485.1 Desulfuromonadales bacterium
CTTAATCCCGGGGAAAAGTCTGCCTTCTCTGATCTTTTCATTGATCGATTGCAAAAGTCATTCCTTGAAAAGTTGGATATTTATACTGATGAAAAGGTTCTTTATGGAGAGCCTCTCGTAGAGGGCAGAAAAGTCCATGTACCGACGACCCTGGTCTCCAAGGACAGTCGCATCGAGATGCTCTACAAGATGTATCGCACTGCGGAAGGCTGGAAGGTCTACGACGTGGAGATCAGTGGGGTGAGCGTTATTCAGACCTATCGCTCCCAGTTTGACGGTGTCCTCAGTAATGGAACCATAGACGACCTTCTCGAAAAGCTGAAAACTGATGGTGCCTTTACCATCACCGAGCCTGATGAGACTGGATCCTGATCGGAGCGGCAGCAATGTTGAAATTCGCCTACGACAGGCTCATCCTCGTCTATCCTAAAACCGTCTTGCTGGCAATGCTGCTGATGGTCGCTGTTCTGGGTTACGAAGCGCGTAATCTTGAGATTGATGCCTCTGCAGAAACCCTGATCCTGGAAAATGACAAGGATCTGCAATTCACCCGGTTGGTGGCTGAACGTTACGGCAGTTCCGACTTTCTGGTTATCTCCTACATCCCCAACGAAGATCTCTTTAGCGACGCGGTGCTGGCTGACTTGACCCGCCTTCGTGATGAACTAGAGGCGCTCGAGGGTGTCGCATCTGTCCTCTCAATTCTTGATGTGCCTCTTCTGGAAAGTCCACCAAGACCCATAAAGGAACTGGTTGGAGATGTCCAGACTCTGGAGTCGCCAACGATTGATAAAGAGCTGGCGCGCCAGGAATTTCAAAACAGTCCAATCTATCGCAACCTTCTGGTCAGTCCTGATTTGCGCACAACTGCACTGCAAGTCAACCTGCGTGATGACCCCCTCTACAAAGAGTTGCTCAAGAGACGTAATGAGCTGCGGCAACGCTCAACGACGGGTTTGTCTTCGGCAGAGGCGACAGAGTTCAGTGAGGTTAAAGCTCGTTTCAAAGCTCACCGTGATGCAATGCGGGCCGAGCAACACCTTAATATTGCTGAAGTCAGAGCTGTTATGGATCAACATCGGGGAAAAGCAGATCTTTTTCTGGGCGGCGTCAGTATGATCGCCGACGACCTGATTACTTTCATCAAGAGCGACTTGAGAATCTTTGGTACTGGTGTCATCTGCCTGTTGGCCGTGACCTTGTGGATGGTGTTTCGACAGCGTCGCTGGGTTGTTCTGCCTCTTTTCACTAGTGTCATATCGGTTGTGGCGACCTGTGGTTTGCTTGGAGCTTTTGGCTGGGAAGTTACGGTTATCTCTTCCAATTTTATCTCATTGCAGCTGATCATCACGATGGCGATTACGATCCATCTGATCGTTCGCTACCGTGAGCTTATCTGCAAGAGCCCTGGTGCAAGTCAGCATCAAGTGGTGCTGGAAACAGTCATGTCGATGATTCGGCCCTGTAGCTTTGCGGTTCTTACGACTGTGGCGGGCTTCAGTTCTTTGATTCTGTGTGACATCCTGCCAGTCATAAACTTTGGCTGGATGATGAGTGCCGGTATCTTTGTGTCTCTGCTATTGACCTTCCTGATATTTCCCACAATGTTGATGCTGCTACCCGAGAAGGTGCCCATCCTCTGCGTTGTGCCTTTTTCCTTTACCAGAGTTCTGGCTCGTTTTACTGAGTCGCATGGCAAAACGGTTCTGACCCTGAGCCTTCTGCTGTTGATAGGAAGTATTGTCGGTTCCTCTCGGTTGATCGTGGAGAACAGTTTTATCGATTATTTCAGAGAGTCGACTGAGATCTACCAGGGAATGAAGGTTATCGACGAGGAGCTGGGAGGGACAACGCCTCTTGATGTCATTATCGATTTCGCTGATACAGAAACGCGACCGATCGCAATTATTGAAGATACATCGGAAGATATCTTTGAGGAGTTGGACGCGGAATTCGAATTGGAAAAAGACGAAGCCCAGTACTGGTTCACTGCGCAGAGAATGGAACGCGTTGAAGCGGTTCACGATTACCTTGATTCCCTCCCCGCCTCGGGCAAGGTCCTCTCCCTGGGTACGATGCTTAAGGTTGGACGGAGGATCAATGAGAACAGGGACCTCGACAATTTCAAACTTGCTTTGGTCTACAATGAACTTCCCGAGACCTATCGTAAAATTATCTTGAGTCCCTACGTTTCAGTTGAAAACAATCAGGTTCGTTTTTCCTTGCGGGTAAGAGATTCGGAAAAAAATCTGAGGCGCAACGAGTTGCTGCAAACCATAAAACAGGATATCTCTCAGGATCTCGGTTTTGAGCCGGAGCGTGTGACGCTCGCTGGACTGTTGCTGTTGTACAACAATATGCTGCAAAGTCTGTTCTCTTCACAGATAAAGACTCTGGGAGCCGTGGTTGCGGCTCTGATGCTGATGTTCCTGGTTCTCTTCCGCTCGCTTAAAATTTCTCTGATTGCGATTATCCCCAACTTGCTCTCTGTTGGAACTGTTTTGGGGTTTATGGGGTGGGTCGGGATTCCCCTCGACATGATGACTATCACCATCGCGGCCATCAGCGTCGGTATCGCTGTCGACGACACCATTCACTACATTCATCGCTTCGAGCGCGAGTACCAAAGCGATGGAGCTTACATTGCAACGATGCACCGTTGCCACGGCAGTATTGGCTACGCCATGTACTACACTTCGGTGGTCATCATTGTAGGATTTTCGATTCTGGTGCTCTCCAACTTTATCCCGAGCATCTACTTCGGGTTGCTGACTGCGTTGGCGATGGTGATCGCCCTGGTCGCTTCTCTCACCCTGCTCCCGTGCCTGATCGTCACGTTACGTCCTTTCGGACCGGAAAGAATTGAACCCAAAGCGAGCACGAGCCGTTAATGTTGATGAATCGAGCAGCCTGACAGACCCCTACTCCGGAATTTCTTCACCTGAACCGCCCGCGGCTTCGGGGAGATCCTTGAACTTGGGCAAACCATCCGGCATAGGATGGACGCTCTCCTGGTAGTTCACATGGAAAGCCGGATTGAAGGCAAACCCTTCCAACAGGGCGGCCGGAATATCAACCAGTCCCATCTCCGGGTGGTCGATAAAAACGTGACCGCCGCAAGTCTTGCACCATTTCCGGTTACTTATCCCTGCTTCGTTGCTGGTCGCTGCGGTCTTGTCGAAGGCACCTATGTTGTCTGCACCCTGAGTGACTTTGAAGCCGTCTGGAGACCAGAGGGTGAAAGCATTTACGGGTCCCGCCGACCAATGCCGGCACGAATCACAATGGCAATAGGCCATTAACGCGGGTTCTCCTGTAACGCTGAATTGTACAGCACCACAAAAACAACGACCTTTGTATGTTTGTTCCATATTCATGAGCTATCTCCTGCTGTTGATGTGTTGTCCTTCCTAATCTCTGAATTTCACAGGTGATTGTGGTTGGCAATTCACCCGCAGCTGAAAAA
>JAOUDB010000040.1 GCA_029859485.1 Desulfuromonadales bacterium
GCTTTGTATTCTTGTCTGGGGTTGCTGGCAGCGCATCAAAATCTATCGTCTTGGCAGGGAATTGCAACGTATCGATGACCTCCCGCGGCGCGTCGCTGAGGCACTCTACCAGGTCCTGGCCCAGTTGCGAGTGATGCGGGTCAAGGGTGCCGGAACCGCACATGGGCTATTTTTCTGGGGGTTCTTCCTGCTCTTTGTCGGCACTTGTCTGATCGTGCTCCAGGCTGACGTGACCGACCCGCTCTTCGATGTGAAATTTCTCAAAGGGCCTTTTTACCTGCTTTTCTCCTTGGTGCTGGATATCGCCGGTGCCATAGCAATCATTATGCTTGCCGGCCTCTTTGTTCGGCGTTATCTCCTGAAACCTCCCGGTCTGGAAACCCGCAGTGAGGATGCTTTCATCCACGTCCTGCTCATGGTTATCCTGCTGACAGGATTTGTCATCGAAGGCGCGCGCATGGCAGTGACTGAAATCGGTACCAATCTCTCTCTGTGGTCGCCGGTTGGATTGCTCTTTGCCAAAGGCTTGGCCGGTATCGGCGAGGACGGCCAGCGTGCCCTGCATGCCGGGCTCTGGTGGTTGCACCTGCTGCTTGCACTCGCTTTTGTTGCGGCGCTGCCCTTTACCAAGTTACGTCATATCCTGACGACCAGTGCCAATTATATCTTTGTCGATCATGGCCCGAAGGGTGGTCTGGTCACGCTCGATATGGAGAACGAGGAGGTCGAACGTTTCGGAACTGCCAACCTTGGTGACTTAACCTGGAAGGATATCTTTGATGCTGATGCCTGTACCCTTTGCAAGCGCTGTCAGGATCGCTGCCCTGCCTATGCGACGGAAAAACCGCTTTCGCCAATGAAGGTGATCAATCAGCTGCAGGAGATTGCATTCAATTCACCTGCATCGAGCTTGACGGAAACCGTTGGCCAAGACGAGATATGGAGCTGCACAACCTGCCGCGCCTGCCAGGAGATCTGTCCTGCGGTCATTGAACATGTGCCCAAGTTTGTAGATATGCGGCGCAACCTGGTGTTGATGGAAGGTCAATTCCCCGGTGAAGAAGTTATGACAGCGGTGGATAACACCGAGGTCAACGGCAACCCTCTCGGGTTGGCTTTTGCGGCTCGTGGTGACTGGACGGAGGGCCTTGGCATCAAGGCCCTGGCCGACGATCCGGATGTCGATCTGCTATATTTTGTCGGCTGTTACGCCTCTTTTGACAAGCGCAACATCAAGATTGCCAGAAGCTTTGTCACGCTCTGTCAGGCAGCCGGACTCAAGGTCGGTATCCTCGGCAAAGAGGAAAAATGCTGCGGTGAGCCGGTCAGGAAACTCGGCAACGAATATCTTTACCAGAGCCTGGCCAGTGAAAACATCGAACGCATTCAAGGCTATGGCGTCAAACAGATTGTCACGACCTGTCCGCACTGCTTCAACACGTTGGGAAAAGATTACGCCGACCTCGGCCTGGATGTCCCGGTTGAGCATTACACCGTTTTTCTTGACCGACTGCTGGATAAGGGGCTTTTAAAACTCGTCACGCCGCAGTCCTTTGCCTGCTCCTACCACGACAGCTGTTACCTTGGCCGTTACAACGATATTTACGAAGCACCACGTCGCCTGCTTTCCATGGTTGGAGGGGCTCTGGCCGAGATGACCAAATCCCATGCAGAAAGTTTCTGCTGCGGCGCAGGCGGCGGGCGGATTCTGGCTGAGGAAAAGCTTGGTACACGCATCAGTGAAAGTCGTGTCCGGATGGCCGCCGAAACTGGCGCGCCGCTGCTTGTTTCAAGTTGCCCGTTTTGTTTGACCATGTTCGAAGACGGTATCAAGGGCGCTGGCTTCGAGGAAACTATGGCGTCTAAGGATATTGCCGAAATCCTGGTTGAACGTTTGCCGACAGGATAACCCCCGGCGAACGGTATTTTTTGAGAACAATGCACACTTAAGAGGAGGAAGATCGCATGAAAATTCTCATCTGCATCAAGCAGGTGCCCGACATGGAATCGCGCTTCAAGATCAATGCCGCAGGGACCTGGTACAGTGATCAGGATCTGGCATGGCGAATGAACGAATATGACGAGTTTGCCGTTGAGCAGGCGGTAAAACTGCGTGAGCAGCTCGGCGAGGCCGAAGTTGTGGTGCTTTCGGTTGGGCCCGACAAGGTTAAGGAAACCATGAAAAAGGCCCTTGCCATGGGCGCTGACAGGGGCGTGCATATTCATGATGAGGCAAGCTACGAAAAAGATTCTTTTCAGATTGCCTCGGCAATTGCTGCCTATGCCGGCGAGCAAGGTTTCGACGCGATCTTTACCGGTATGCAATCGCAAGACCGCGGCTCGGCTCAAGTTGGAGTCTTGCTGGCCGGGCTGCTTGGTCTTCCGGCGGTGACCACAATTGTTGATTTCGTTTGCGATGGGAAGACGGCGACCGTAAAGCGTGAACTGGAAGGCGGCCTCAAAGCAGTGGTCAAATTGCCTCTGCCGGCTCTGTTCACCTGTCAGCTTGGACTGAACACGCCACGTTACCCGACTCTACCGAACATAATGAAGGCCAAGAAGAAGGAGCTGGTTTCGCTGCCAATCGCCGACCTACATACAGCCGAGGCGATGACGACGACCAACCTGATCCGGTTGCCGGCAAAGAGGGGAGCAGGGCTGATTCTCGAGGGTGATATTAGTCAACTTACCGAGCAGCTGGTTGCCATACTTAAAGACAAGACTGCGGTCTTAAAATAGGAGGAGACGATGAAAGCTCTGCTTATTGCAGAATCCCGGCAAGGCAAGCTACTGACGGGCAGTTATGAAACGCTGGCCTTTGCGAGGCAGGTTGGTGCAGAAGTCACCATGTTCTTGGTCGGCAGCGAAAGTGACCTGCCAAAGTTCGATGGTCGTCTCTACCTGGCCGACTATAACGAGGTTGGCGAATATAATCCTGAGGAGCATTTGCGGCTACTGCTGGAGGTGATCAACAAGGAAAAGCCACAATTGGTCATTTTGTCACATTCTTCTTATGGTTGGGACCTGGCACCGCGCATTGCGTTGGCTTTGCAGGCGGGGCAGATCTCAGAAGTGGTCGACTTCCAGGGGGCCTCCATGGTGGTCCCTGCATGTAATGCCAAGCTTCAACGTGTGGTTCAAACGCAAAAGGAACTTACCGTTATAACCTTGCAGGCCGGTGCTTTCAGTCTAGCTGATGACCCGTCCGGGGTGCCGACTGTAGAAAAACTCGCTGTTCAGGTCGCATCGAAGATGGAATTTATCGGTTACGAAGAGCCGGAAGCAGGCGGTGTCGATCTGAGCAAAGCCGAAGTCATTGTCAGCGCCGGCCGCGGCATTGGCAAGCCGGAGAACCTGGCAATGATTGAATCTCTGGCTAAGGCCCTGGGAGGCGAATACGGCGCCAGCCGACCGGTCGTGGATTCCGGTTGGGCTGAGCATAATCGTCAGGTCGGCAGCACCGGCCAGATGGTGTCGCCAAAGTTATATGTCGCCTGTGGGATTTCCGGGGCGATCCAACATATGGCCGGCATGAAAAAGTCGGAGTTTATCGTTGCAATCAATACTGATCGCGATGCACCGATCGGCGAAGTGGCTGATGTCCTGGTCGTCGCCGACCTTAAACAATTCCTTCCCGCGCTGACTACTCGCTTGGAAGGATGATCAGAATGAAAAGGAGACCAGGAACATGCAGGAAGTTTTTGTTGTCGATGCTTATCGCACCCCCTTTGGCAGCTTTGGCGGGGTCTTTGCTGACGTGCCTGCCCCACGGCTGGCCGCTCCGGTTCTGAAACGACTGTTGGAGTCCAGTCACCTGAAAGGTGAAGATGTCGATCAGTTTATTGCCGGGCAGGTTCTTTCCGGTGGGGCTGGTCAGGCTCCGGCACGTCAAGCAATGCGTTTCGCCGAAATACCCGATTCGGTTGCTGCCATGACCATCAACAAGGTCTGCGGCAGTGGCCTGAAAGCTGTCATGCTCGGCGCTGATAGCATTCGCCTCGGAGACTCAGGAGTGGTAATCGCTGGTGGCATGGAGAATATGTCTCTCACTCCCTATGTGCTACCTGCGTTGCGGAATGGACAGCGCATGGGGCATGCCCAGGCTCTCGACCTGATGATCTATGATGGTCTGACCGACCCCTACAGCGGGCGGCATATGGGCGAAATTGCCGAGGTCCGGGTCGATGTCCATGAGTTCTCACGCGAAGAGCAGGACGCATACGCTCTCAGGTCTTATCAACGCGCGCAACGCGCACAGCAGGAAGGGGTGCTTGCCGAGGAAATCGTCCCCGTGGTCAAATCAACCCGCAAGGGTGAGGTGACGGTGAGTGATGATGAAGAGCCGTTCCGGGTTGATTTAGATCGGATTAAAAGTTTGCGTCCAGCGTTCCAGAAGGACGGTACGATTACAGCCGCCAACGCCTCAACCATTAACGATGGTGCTGCCTTTCTGCTTCTGGCCGGTGCCGAATCGGTACAGCGACTCGGCCTGAAACCGCGTGCAAAAATCATCGGTCTTTCGACCCACAGCTTGCATCCCGATCTTTATCCTGATGCACCGGTCGGTGCCATCGAGAAAGCCTGTGCTCATGCCGGCCTCCGTCCAGAGGATATTGGTCTCTTCGAAATTAACGAGGCTTTTTCACTGGTGACCATGATCTCAATCAAGGATCTCGGGCTCGATGTTGAACGCGTCAATGTCAATGGCGGTGCGGTCGCTATCGGGCACCCCATCGGCGCCAGCGGCGCTCGCTTGGCGACAACCCTGATTTATGAAATGCAGCGACGTGGTGAACGTTACGGTCTCGCCACCCTCTGTATCGGTGGTGGCGAGGCGGTTGCTGTCGTCTTCGAGCGCGTAGAGCCTTGATAAAACGCATGAAAATTATAGAGATGTTCTCTTGAATAAACACAGGAGAACGGCCGGTAATAAGGTTTTATCAGGAATACCAAGTGAAGGAGAGAAGAATGAAAATCAAGAAAATCATGGTGATCGGTGCCGGACAGATGGGAGGTGGCATTGCCCAGGTCGCAGCTCAGGCCGGTTTGCAGGTCATCCTCAACGATATTGACATGAGCATGATCGAGCAGAGAGTGGCGTTTATCGACAAGACCCTGACGCGCAACGTCGAGAAGGGCAAGATCACAGCCGAAGAACAACAGGAGATCCTTGCCCGGCTAGTGCCCTCTACTGACCTCCAGGACGCGGCTGACGTTGACTTTGTCGTCGAGGCGGCGACTGAAAATATGGCGCTCAAGGAAACAATCTTTCGCAAGCTGGATGAAGTTGCCCGGCCGGATGTGATCCTGGCCACCAACACCTCCTCTCTGCCGATCACCGAAATTGCTGCAGTAACCAGTCGTCCCGAAAGTGTTATCGGCATGCATTTCATGAACCCGGTGCCGGTCATGATCCTGGTTGAGGTCATTCGCGGCATTGCGACCAGCGATCAGGTTTACGCAATCGTTGAAGAACTCGCCGTAGCCATGGGCAAGAAGCCTGTTGAGGTCAATGATTATCCCGGTTTTATTTCCAACCGGGTCCTCATGCCGATGATTAACGAAGCGATTTTCTGCGTATACGAAGGAGTTGCTGATCCCGAGGCGGTTGATCAGGTCATGAAGTTGGGGATGAACCACCCGATGGGGCCACTCACCCTAGCGGATTTTATCGGCCTGGATACCTGTCTGGCGATCATGGAGGTCCTTTACGAAGGTTTCGCCGATAGCAAGTATCGACCTTGCCCGCTGTTGCGCAAAATGGTGAAAGCTGGCTGGCTTGGCAAAAAGAGCGGTCAAGGTTTTTACGCTTACTGATAAACGGAGGATACAAAGATGAACTTTACCAACCTGCTGATAGATGTTGCTGATGGCGTTGCGCTGGTCACGATTAATCGTCCCGCTGCCCTCAATGCACTCAATATTGATGTTCTTAAAGATCTTACCGATGCGTTCTCCAGTTTGCAGAAGAACGATTCGGTGGCCTGCGTGATCCTGACCGGTAGTGGTGCCAAGGCCTTTGTTGCCGGCGCTGACATCGCCGCAATGCAACCGCTCAATGCCGTTGAAGCAGCACATTTCGCCCGTCTTGGTCACGCTCTAATGAGTCTTATCGAGAGCTGCCCAAAACCAGTTATTGCAGCCGTGAACGGATTTGCGCTCGGCGGGGGATGTGAGTTGGCAATGGCCTGTGATATGAGGATTGCAGCGGAAAATGCCCGCTTTGGTCAGCCCGAAGTGAATCTCGGGGTTATCCCCGGATTTGGCGGGACCTTGCGCCTGTCACGTCTGATCGGCAAAGGCAGAGCCAAAGAGCTGATCTTCACCGGTGACATGGTGAGCGCACAGGAGGCCTTCCGAATCGGTCTTGCCAACAAGGTGGTTGCTTCAGAAGATCTTCTCGCTGAAGCACACAGTATGGCGGCAAAAATCGCTGCCAAAGGACCTGTTGCAGTGCGGTTTGCCAAGGAAGCTATTGATAGCGGCCTGGAAATGGATTTGGATCGCGCCGGTCGTTTCGAAGCTGACCTGTTCGGACTTTGTTTCGCCACAGAAGATCAAAAAGAGGGTATGCAGGCGTTTCTGGACAAGCGCCAGGCTAAATTTACCGGTCGATGAAAGGGTAGATCATCAATGTATCTTGATTTGAATGAAGAACAGAATCTGATTCGTGAAACCGCAAGGGAGTTCAGTCAAGCGGTACTGGCGCCGGTTGCTGCCGACCTTGACCGCGGCGAAGCGCAGGAAACCTTTTTTGAGAACCTTAGACAGCTTGCTGAGCTTGGTTTTATGGGACTCAATGTCAAAGCCGATTACGGTGGCTCAGAAGCCGGTGTTATCGCCTTTAGTGTCGCATTGACTGAAATCGCCCGTGCTTGCGCCTCGACGGCCGTCTCCGTCTCGGTTAACAACATGATCTGTGAAGTGATCCAGGCGGTCGGCAGCGAAGAGCAGAGACATCGCTACATCCCTAAAATTTGTAGCGGTGAATTCTTGGCGGGGGCTTTTGCCCTGACCGAAGCCGGTGCGGGTTCCGACCCTGCGGCCATGACCACCTTGGCCGTACGCGATGGTGACGACTGGGTGCTTAACGGTAGCAAGATCTTCATAACCAGTGCGCCTTATGCTGGAGTCTTTGTGGTCTGGGCTGTGACTGATCGCAGTGCGGCCAAGGGCAAAGGAATCAGTTGTTTCCTGATTGAAGCCGGAACACCAGGGTGCATTGTCGGGCGTGCCGAAGAGAAGATGGGCCAGCATGCCTCAGCGACCAATGAATTGCTTTTGCAGGATTGTCGTGTTCCAGGCAGTGCCTTGATGGGGAAACTTAATGATGGTTTCCGGATCGCAGTCTCTGAACTGGCCGGTGGGCGGATCGGTATCGGTTCGCTGGGGCTCGGCCTTGGCCTGCAGGCTATCGAAACTGCGACTCGCTATGCCCTTGAACGTAAGCAGTTCGATCAAAGTATCAGCAATTTTCAGGCAATCCAGTGGAAGATTGCCGATGCTACGACGGAACTTGAGGCGGCCCGGTTACTCTTGATGAACGCTGCATTTCGCAAGGAGCAGGGCAGGTCGTATGCAAAGGAAGCTTCGATGGCCAAGCTCTTTGCCACCGAGGCTGCTAATCGAGCCTGTTATGAAGCCATGCAGATTTATGGTGGTTACGGCTATACCACGGAATTCGCGGTTGAGCGCTATTGTCGAGATGCGCGGATTACAACGATCTACGAGGGAACCAGTGAAATCCAACGGCTCATCATCGCCCGGGAAGTGCTTAGGAGCTACTCTTGATGCTGGCATCCCAGGGCCTTTGCTAGTGTCCAATGCATGAATTAGGCAAAAGACCGATCACAAGGAGGAAACCACATGTATTTCCAGTTAACTGACGAGCAGAACCTGATTCGCGAAACAGTACGTAGCTTTGCCGAAAACGAAGTGGCTCCTTCGGCTGCCGAGCGTGACGAGAATGAGCGTTTCGACCGGGAGTTGATGTTTGACAAGGTTGCTGAGCTCGGGCTGGCTGGAATTGTCTTCCCCGAGGAGTACGGTGGTGCCGGCGGTGATTACATCAGTTACGCCATCGCTGTTGAAGAGCTCTCCAGGGTTTGTGCCTCAACCGGTGTGACCCTCTCGGCCCACCTGTCTCTGGGAGCGAATCCGGTGTGGATGTTCGGTACCGAGGAGCAGAAGATGAATTTTTTGATCCCTATGGCCGAAGGTACAAAGCTCGGAGCCTTTGCGTTGACCGAGCCCTCTGCCGGCTCTGATGCTGGTGGCACCAGGACTTTCGCCGTGCGCGATGGTGAAGAGTGGATCCTTAACGGCAGCAAAGTCTTCATTACCAACGGCGGCGATGCGGAAACTTACATTGTCTTTGCCCGCACCGATAAAGATGCGCAAAAGCACCATGGAATCAGTGCATTTATCATTGATAAGGATACGCCGGGTTTCTCCTTTGGGAAAAAAGAGATGAAGATGGGAATCCGATCATCGTTAACCTGTGAACTGGTTTTCGAAAACTGCAGAATACCAGCGGATCGACTGCTGGGTAAAGAGGGGGAGGGCTTTAAAATTGCCATGAAGACCCTTGATGGTGGTCGAATTGGTATCGCTGCCCAAGCGCTGGGAATTGCGCAGGGTGCCTATGAAGCTGCCATTGATTACTCCCGGGAACGCAAGCAATTCGAACAGCCGATAGCTAGTTTTCAAGGGGTTCAGTTTATTCTGGCTGACATGGCGTTACGTATCGAAGCTTCGCGCCTGCTGGTTTACCAGTCAGCCTGGCGGGCTAGTGCAGGCCTCTCTTACGGCAAGGAGTCAGCCATGGCCAAGCTCAGCGCTTCGGAAACGGCGATGTGGGTAACGACCAAGGCTGTCCAGGTTCATGGTGGTTACGGCTATACCCGTGAATTCCCGGTTGAGAGAATGATGCGCGATGCCAAGATCACTGAAATTTATGAGGGGACGAGTGAAGTCCAGAGGGTTGTAATCGGTGCGGCAATTACCCGTGGTTAAGTGACCTCACCAATCGTTAACAGTGAAATGAAGACTGATGTGAAAGGGCATAATTATGAAATCTGATCATGATGAAGGGGTCGCTCTGCTTCAAAAACTGAGCAAAGAGGAGTTAATCGCAATAATCGTTGATGACGCTAAGAACTGGCTTGCCCACGATGGCCTCTGGTTTCAGGCTGTTGAACAGAAATTCAACATAGATACGGCCATTGAGATCGACACTGACGCTTGGGAGAAATTCACCGTTGTCGAGGCCAAGCGGATCATGGCGCGCCTCGGCATGGAGCAGGGCGGAGGCATTCCGGCATTGGTCGAGTGCCTCAAGCATCGACTTTATGCACGCCTTAACCTGCAGGAGGCGATTGAAGTCACTGATACCCGTTTTGTTTTTCGTATGGTT
Source organism: Desulfuromonadales bacterium (assembly GCA_029859485.1). Taxonomy (GTDB): domain Bacteria; phylum Desulfobacterota; class Desulfuromonadia; order Desulfuromonadales; family BM103; genus M0040. The sequence goes on from JAOUDB010000040.1 coordinate 9,416, forward strand.
GATTGTCGTGTGCAATCGGCCCGTAAGCGCAAAGGTTTGCCCGATTTCCCCTGCAAGTCCGTTGGTCTGGTCGAGTATGCCGGGTTCGCCAGAACCATTGACCCTCGTATCGAGACGCGCTGCATCGCCTGTCCCCCCGATGCACATCCCGATGATTTCTGGTGTGCCTGGGAGTTTGTCCTTAAAGGTTGATTGTTTGGCAAGTGTCTGTGGTTGATGAAGACTGCCTTTTCTGAGCGGGTTGCGTTTCGCAGCATCCTGCTTTCGTTAACACCGACAGCGTTGCTTTTGTTTACACTGCTTCCTGGCAAAGGCCTTTTCTGCTCAATAGGTCAAGAATAAAAACGTCTTATATTCTATATGGTTACGATTTTTATGTACATATCTTGGTGGAACATCAAAGCTTGGTACTGGCCTTGCAATTCTTGAATTGAAAGTATTTCAGTCGTCGAATTATTCAGTCATGGAGTGAAGCTATGGAGTCCTATCCCACGTTGAATTTCCAATTGGGTGATACGGTAGACCTGCTACGCGAAACCGTTCGTGCCTTTGCCGGTGATGAAATTGCACCACTGGCTTCTGAGATTGATCAAAAGAACGAATTCCCCATGGAACTTTGGCGGAAAATGGGTGATCTCGGTCTGCTCGGTATCACTGTGGCGGAGGAATACGGTGGTGCAGAAATGGGTTACCTGGAGCACGTGATCGTCATGGAGGAACTCAGCCGGGCTTCGGCTTCTGTGGCCTTGTCTTACGGAGCCCACTCCAACCTCTGCGTCAACCAGATTTATCGCAATGGCAATCCTGCACAGAGAGACCGCTATCTCCCCAAGCTGGTCAGCGGTGAGCATGTCGGAGCTCTGGCTATGAGTGAGGCTGGCGCCGGTTCCGATGTCGTGAGCATGCGTTTGCGGGCCGACAAAGAGGGCGACCGTTACCTGCTTAACGGCAACAAGATGTGGATTACCAATGGTCCGGATGCTGATACCCTGGTGGTTTACGCTAAAACCGATATGGATGCCGGGCCACATGGGATCACGGCCTTCATCATAGAAAAGAATTTTCCTGGTTTTTCCACCGCGCAAAAGCTCGACAAACTCGGCATGCGTGGCAGCAGTACCTGTGAGCTGGTTTTCGAGAACTGTGAAGTCCCGGAAGAAAATGTTCTCGGCGAAGTCGGCAAGGGCGTCAGGGTCTTGATGAGCGGTCTTGATTATGAGCGCGTGGTTTTGTCTGGCGGGCCACTCGGGATTATGGCGGCCTGTCTCGATGTGGTGCTCCCCTATTTACATGAACGCAAGCAGTTCGGTCATTCAATCGGCGAGTTCCAGCTTATGCAAGGCAAGCTTGCAGATATGTATACCACCCTGAATACCTGCCGTGCCTATGTTTATACTGTTGCCAAGGCGTGTGCCGGCACGAGCTCGCTTCGCAAGGATGCTGCGGGAGCAATCCTTTATTCCGCAGAACGTGCGACAGAAGTGGCGCTTGAGGCCATTCAGTGCCTCGGAGGCAATGGGTATATCAACGAATATCCGACCGGACGCCTGCTTCGTGATGCCAAGCTGTATGAAATCGGGGCAGGGACCAGCGAGATCAGGCGCATGCTGATCGGGCGCGAACTCTTTCAACAGACGACTTGATCAAGGTTCGGGAATGAAGATGACGATCGTCGATCGAACATTCATGGTGACTGCAGCAGGTGAGCGACTACAGGTGCGCCAGCTGCAGCCTGAAGGCCTCGTGGCAGAAGCCAACTCTGCGACCCTGGTCTTCTTGCATGAATCCCTGGGGTGCATTGCACAATGGCGTGATTTTCCTCAAGCTTTAGTTGAGTCCACCGGTCTGCCTGCGCTCGTCTATGATCGCTGTGGGTTTGGTGGTTCACAGTCCCTTGCAGTACCGCGTGGCCTGGATTATCAGGAGCGTGAGGTCGAATCCCTGCACGATCTTCTGCATGTCTGTGCTGTTACCAGCCCTCTGCTGGTTGGCCACAGTGATGGCGCGACCCTGTCACTGCTCTACGCCGCAACCTTTCCGGAACATCCCCTGGCAGTCATCAGCGAAGCCGCTCATCTTTTCGTCGAGGAAGAAACCTTGGCCGGCATCAGATCTGCTGTGGAGCGATGGCATACGACCGATTTCAGGGAAAGGCTGATGCGCTCCCAGGGCGAGCATACCGACCGGGTTTTTTCCGCATGGACGGAGACCTGGATGGATCCTGCCTTCAGGAATTGGTCCATCGTGGCGCGCATGCCGGATGTCTCTTGCCCGGTCCTGGCCCTCCAGGGTGAAGAAGATGAGTTCGGCACGATAAAACAGCTGGAATCGATCAGTGCAAGTGTCGGCGGCACCTGTCGCACCCGGCTGATTCCCGACTGTGGGCACATTCCTCACCGTGAAACACAAGTCGAAGTTCTTGCAGAAATGACCGATTTTATCACGTCTTTAATTCAACCGGCCTGACCCGGCCGTCGGAGAGGCTAAGAAACATCCATGACAATACTGAAGAGTTCGATCCAGACCAATTCCGACGAGTTTAAAGCGAACCGGAGTTCCATGCAGGCCCTGG
>JAOUDB010000390.1 GCA_029859485.1 Desulfuromonadales bacterium
GTTACAAAAAAACTCGAAAGATTAACGCAGTGACGCAAAGGAAAAGCAGTCAAAGGCGCAACGGAAAACGCTTCAAGGTTTTAAATATGGCTCAATTCGGACTATTGCTCTCTGCGTCTCTGCGTTAATAAATAGCCTGATTTTGCCTTGCCTTTGTTTTGGATCTAGGTCGGCTTTCTTTTGTCTTTGCGCCTTTGCGTTAAGTTTCGTTAGCGTAAGCCTTTAAGAGGTTTTGAAAGATTCATATGTCTGATTCAATCTGGGTGCAAATGCTGACCGTGATCTGGGACGAAATCGCCAATATGTGGTGGTTTTTTCTCCTGTCAATCGTGCTGGTCGGTGTCATCAAAGGCTATAAGCTGGATCTGCGGATCCGCGATTTCATTAATAAGGCCGGTCCCTGGGGCATTGTGGTCGCGGTGGGCGTCGGTATGGTTTCACCGCTCTGTTCCTGTGGTATCTTGCCAGTTGTTATCACCCTGGCAATGATTCAGACCCCTCTTGCGCCGTTAATGGCGTTACTGGTGACCTCTCCGGTGATGGGCCCGGATGCCTTAATTCTGACCTGGAGTGCTCTCGGAACGGAGTGGGCGGTTCTTAAGGTGGTGGGTGCCGGAGCTCTCGGATTGAGTGCTGGACTGGTCACCCAGTTTCTGATTAATCAGGGCTACCTGGCTGGCAACCTGATCCGGCTTAAACCGAAGTACAGGGAAGACGGCACCCTGGCAACGGCCAGGGAAATTGGTGCTGAGGCAGGGATTCACGTCAAATCGATGACCATCGTGCCGCGTGCCAGTAAGCTGCGTTTCATCTTTGATCGGACCCTTGATGCGGGTCTCTTCGTTGGTAAATTTCTGCTACTGGCGATCGTGCTGGAAGCAATCATTGTAACCCTGGTTCCGGTTTCCTGGATTACGGGCCTGGTTGGCCAGAAAAGTTTTGGCTCTCTTCTTCTTGCGGCGATTATCGGTCTGCCGCTGCCGACCAACCAGATTCCGATTATTCCGATCATGGCCGGTCTGTTACAGCGAGGGATTGATCCGGGCGCGGCACTGACCTTGTTCATGGCTGGACCGGTTTCCAGTTTGCCGGCAATTATCGCTCTGGCAGGGATGTTCAAGAAACGTGTCCTGGTGGTTTTTTTGAGTGTCAGCCTGAGTGTTTCTATTCTGCTCGGCTGGCTCTACCAACTGCTAGGGTGATGAAGTTCCGCCGCCTTCGCAGGGGCGACTAGACGGCATTCTGACAATTCAAACGGGTATCTATGCAACGGTTGAAGCAAATAGGTCTCAAACTACTCTTTCTGACAGGATTTTTTTTCGCTCTTGGACTCTCCGGTTGTGCGCCGGTGCTTGTCGATGAAGGTGTCGATAAAGATGTTCATCTCTATCAGAATGATCACATCAGTGAGGATACCGTCTGGTCCGGAAAGATTCTGATCGACGGCACAGTCAAGGTGGCCAAAGGCGCGACATTGACGATCTCACCCGGAACCAGCATTGCTTTTGTCAAACGTGACGCTGATGCTGATGGCCTGGGAGATGCGGTACTCGCAATCGAAGGCAGACTGATGGCTCTCGGCACCCGGCAGCAACCGATTCTGTTTCATAGTGCCGCCGAGGACCCGCAACCTGGCGACTGGCTGGAGATACGGGTCGATTTTTCCCAGGAGGTCCATCTTCGGTACTGTGAAATTCGCGATTCCGCCTATACCATGCATGCTCATTTTACCCGAGGTGTGGTTGAAGACAGCTGGATTCATCACAATATCGATGGTTGCCGCCTGGGTCAGGCCAAGTTCACCTTTCGCAATAACCTGATCGAGCATAACCAGGGCAAGGGGATCAACTTCCGCAATTCCACCGTTGATGTCCACCACAATATTCTGCGCTTCAATGGCTCCGGAATCTTTCTCTTTGAGAATGATCGCGACTTTGATATTCACCACAATAATTTTTACGGCAACCTGGATAGTTTGCGCCTCGGTGACTTTTATACCGGTGATGTGACTGTTCGTGACAACTGGTGGGGAACCGCCGACCAGGAAGCCGCCAAAGCCACGATTTACGATCGAAGCAAGGACCCCGAAATCGGTGGGGTGATAATTTCTCCTGCACAGAGATGGGTTGCTGCAAGTGGTCCACGTGATGCCCTGCTCCTTGATCCGGCGTGGGACTATGCAACGGATGGTTATGTTGATGCTAACCTGATTTCCGGTGATGAAAAACTTTATGTCGCAAGTTGGGATGGCAGTCTCAGGGCGATGAATAAAGCTGGAGAAGTCCTTTGGGTCAAGGACCTCGGTGATACCCTGGATGCAACACCGGTCTTGTCTGAGGGTCAACTTTTTATCCAGACCTGGAGCCGTGAAGTTTACGCTTTGGATGCGGCAACAGGGGCCGTACGTTGGCGTTTCGATTACTCTCCTTCGCCTGCCGATGATCATCGCCAAGCCGGTCTTTTGGTTGTCAAGGATCTGGTTCTGGTCCCTGCGTGGAACGGTACTCTCTTCGCTCTCGATGCAAAAAGTGGCGAGCGACGCTGGAGCTTTCCCGGTGGGCAGCCCTTGCGTGCCCAGCCGGCGTACGATGGCAAGAACCTCTACCTGGCCAGCGGTGATGGAACTCTTTCAGCCTTGAACCTCGATGGCGTTCTGCAATGGCAACAGACCTTGGCCGCCCCCTTATTGAGGGCCCCGGTTGTTTTGCCGCAAGGGATTGCCGTTGTCAGTCGGGAAGGGTTGGTCGTCGCTTACGATCCGCTTGGCCAGCTTCTCTGGCAGCAGGATCTCGATGAAATCTGTTACTACGGAGCCCCTGTCTCCTCGGAGGGTGCTCTCTTTGTGGCGACTGCAGGCAACGGACTCTGGAAGCTTGATGCCAAAACGGGTGAGGTTGTCTGGCGAGTCGAACTGGCCGGACCATCCTACGCTACACCACTCATCGATAACGGCCGCATCTTTATCGGAGACAATAGCGGCGCCCTGCGCGTGTTTGGTGCCGACAGCGGACAACTCGTGACGCAATACAAGCTGGATCGAGAGATCCAGGGTCGTCCACTCGTCTGGTCTGATCTGCTGCTGATTGGCAGTCGTGACCATAAGGTTCATGCCTTCACGCTAGTCGAGCAGTCGACACCATGAGCAAAGAGAATTTTTTAACGCAAAGACGCAAAGGCGCGAAGAAGGTCAAACCAATAAACTTCTAAGGTTCTCCTTGCGACTTTGCGTCTTGAGAGAGCGAATGCGAACGGGCGTTAAAAAGTTTCAGTCATTTTGAAGGAAAACAGTAACTCTATGGTCAACCAACCCGCAAATCGTTCTGTGTGCTGGGGCGTTTTCTTCCTCTGCCTTGCGACCCTGATGTACGAGTTGATCCTGACCAGGATTTTCTCGGTGCTGATGTGGTACCACTTTGCTTCCATGGCGATCTCTCTGGCCCTCTTCGGTTTTGGCGTTGCTG
>JAOUDB010000041.1 GCA_029859485.1 Desulfuromonadales bacterium
TGAAATGTGTCCCCTGTGGCTCGTTGTCTCGTACCCGGATATAACCATTATGGTCAGAAATTATGGTTGAAACAATAGCCAGTCCAAGTCCGGTCCCTGACTTCTTAGTAGAAAAGTATGGCTCAAAGAGTCTGGGTTTGTCTTCAGCAGGAATACCACAACCATTATCGCTTATTTTGAGTGTGGCAATTTTCAGGTCCTTGTTGAACGAGGTCTCCGCAGTGATCTGTCCGTTAGCGTTGCCGTTAACTGCAGCAACTGCATTGTCGAGGAGGTTGATCGCAACACGCTTGATCTGTTCACGGTCGAGGCTGAAGGCCGGTAGGTACGGGTCTGTCTGGAGCTGAAAATGCACTTCCTTGTGCCCTTCCTGAAACAGAACCAAAGCTTCATTGAGAACATCGTTGAGGTTGTTCAAGCTTGGATTGCTGGCCGGCATGCGTGCAAAGCTAGAAAATTCATTGACCAGATTCTTAAGGTCATCAACCTGCTTGATGATCATCGTGGTGCATTCGTCAAAAACTATGTCGTCTGCGCTGAAGCGATCAAGATAACGGCGTCGGAGTCGCTGTGCCGAGAGTTGTATAGGCGTGAGTGGGTTCTTGATCTCGTGGGCAATCCTACGCGCGACTTCACGCCATGCAGCCATGCGTTGTGCTTTGAGTAGCTGTGTCAGGTCGTCAAAGACAACAACTGTTCCCATAAACTCATTATGCTCATCTTTCAAGGTGGTGACATTGACGAGCAGGATGATCTTGGTGTCCCCTGCCGGTAGAGATACCTGTTTCCGTATCGAATCTTTACCTGAGCCAATTAATTCCTTAAGGATGCCCTTGATCATCGGTTGATAGTCAGGAGTGACGATATCCCGGAAATTACGTCCAATGATTCTCTCGGTCTTCAAGCCGAGAAGCTTTTGGGCAGACTTGTTAATGGTCGTAATATGTCCCTGGCTGTCAATGGAGATGACCCCGGCATTAACATTCGCCAGGACGATCTCCATGTAACGTCGTCTTTGCTCGAGTTCAAGGTTTGATGCCTGTAACTCAAGGTTGGCCCTGTTGATCGCATTCTGGCCCTTGCGCAAATCGGCAGTCATGGTGTTGAAGGCTTCGACCAGAGAGCCGACCTCGTCCTGACTGTAGCTGTCCAGTGTGACGTTGAGATCGCCGGAGGCAACACGGTTGGTTGCTATGGCCAGCTCCTGAATAGGTTCTGTGATACCCTTGGCAAGATGGAAACCGACCCAGGTTGAGAGGAAAATGATGACCAAGGCAATGAGCAGAAGGAACAGAATGTAGCCTTTTTGAATTTTACCCTTGAGAAGCTTGGTTGATTTGTACTGCTCGAAGGAACTGCTTATCTCCTTCATCTTGTTAACCAGAGAGTAAGGGACGTAATAGTTAACGACGACGACCCCGACGACATCATCCGGGTTCCAGTTCGAGTAGACCGGTACGATGCCACGTATCAGGTCGGCGCGGCCAATCGGACTGATCCTGGTAAAGCGGTTGCCCTGGAGTGCTTCACGGATACTGTCGGAATCAGGGTCCGTGAAATCTGCCGCCGGAACGCTTGGGTTGACTGCGCGGACAAGCTCTTCCAAGGTCGAAGAGAAGACCTCAACGATGCCAAGGTTGTATTCCTTTTGCTTCTGGTGGATTAACTCCTCAAGAACCAGAAGATTGTCTTCATTGAGAAGTTTTTGCTCCTTGATTGCCAGAGAGATCTGTTCCGCATAGTAGAGGGCGTTGCTGGCTGAGTTTTTGTAATAGGTTTGGGCTACTTCGAGCGATTCCTTGAGCGAGTCCTCGATTTGACTGTTAAACCAGTTCTCAATTGAGTTGGTTATGAAACCGGCCGAAACGAAAAAGAGCAGCATCGTTGGAATAAGAGAGAGGGCAACAAAGGCAAGAACTAGCTTACTCCTAAGCTTTGCACCAGGTATGCCCCGTCGTCGTTCCAGAACTAGTTTGAAAATGTTACGCAAGACCAGGAAGAGACAGAAGATGATCAGAAGGATGTTCAGGTTGATCAGAGCAAGAACCAGGATGTTGCCGGAGAGAGGTATCTCTGTCGTTAGGTTGAAGAGTTGGTCCTGGTAGCGTAAAGACAGAGCGACCAGCCCGACGATCACAACCACGATTAACCATTCGCGACGGCGTTTGCGAGCTTCAGTCTTTGTGGTGCTCAATGTCTTGTCTGTTTTTGTTTTCGGCATGAGAAAGTTCTATCTTTTTGCAATTTTATGTGTAAAAGAATCCTTATGCAAGTGTCAACTTCCATGGCCTGCTATCCCTTGCCCACGATAACGCTAAATCGTGTACCTATGGCCCTCGGTTGTTGTACAAGTCCTCTCTGGAGTTCAAACAAAAAAGGCAGCCGAAGCGGCTGCCTTTTCTTTATTCTCTCTGTATGTTTTAACCCTTGGAAAAAGCCAGGTCGCTCGCAAACGCCTGAGGAGCCATCTGCAAGGCTTTTTCAACATCAGCCTCGCTGAACTCCAGAAGCTGCCAACTCTCAGGTGTGTCGAGAAGTTTTTCTACCAATTGGTGGTTGATATCGTGACCCGCCTTGAATGCACGAACATGGCCAAGGATCGGGTACCCAATCAGGCTCAGGTCGCCAATAGCATCCAGAATCTTGTGACGAACAAACTCATCCTGAAAGCGTAGCCCCTCCGGATTAAGAATTCGCTCATCGTCAACCACGATGGCGTTTTCCAGGGAGCCTCCGAGGGCAAGCCCGGCTGCCTTGAGACTTTCAACGTCTCGCAAGAACCCGAAGGTTCGTGCCGGGGCGAGATCTCTGCGGAATACAGATGAAGAGACCTTGACCGAACGTTGCTGTAGTGCGATGCATGGATGTTGAAAGGCTATGTCAAAGGTGATGCGGAAGAAGCGAGAAGGGATAATGCTGACACGTTTCTCACCGTCGATAACAGAAACCGGCTTGCGTATAGCTAGAAATTTACGACTTTGATGGTGGCGGCGCTGACCTGCTTCTTCGATGATAGAAGCAAAGGGGGCCGCACTGCCGTCCATAATCGGTACTTCTGGGCCATCGATGTCAATGTGCAGGTTGTCTACGCCGTAGGCGGCTAACGCTGAAAGAAGATGCTCAACAGTAGAGACGCGAACATCACCTTTACCGATAACTGTTGCCATTTGAGTGTCGACGACATTGGCCGAAGTTGCCTCTATCGTCACAGTGCGTTCGCCGATTTTGCGGTGGAAGACGATGCCGGTGCCGGCCTCTGCAGGGCGCAGGGTCATATTGATGCGTTGGCCGGTGTGAAGCCCGATGCCGGATATGGCGGTCGAGCGGGCAATTGTGGTTTGGCAGATCATGTTCATTAACTTCTGTCCTTAACGTTGTCATAAATTCAAGACCAAAGATGGTTATGCAATAGTCTTGCCAACCTGTTTATGAAAGATAAGTGACTGAAATAAAAGAAATAATTTTTTTGGTCCGTGAGCGGATGGAGTTCTGGTGAGGTTTTATTGTTGCAACGTGTGTGTCTCGAAAGCCACAAGTCTGTGATGATGCTTTCTGACTAGAGCCGTCCCGAACGCAGGATGCCTATTGCGAGCCAGAGGCCCAGAAAGCCGGCTATTGAATAACCTAAAAGTCCTAACAACGGGAAGCCAAGAATCATTGGGCCCTTGTCGATTTGCATGACCAACGAAGAACCGACGATCAGGGAACCAATGACAACGGCAAAAGAGACCCTGTTGCTGGAGCGGTCAAGATCTGTGACCAGTTTCTCGAGGCCTCGGTGCTCCAAGTCTATTTTAAACTGATTACGATTAAGACGGTTGACGAATTCCTTGATATCTTGTGGCAGGTTCTTTGCCAATGAACTATAGGCCTGAACGATACGACCCGCCTGCTCGCTAATATTTTTTGGGCTGAATCGTTCGAAAACAAGTTTGTTCACGTAGGGCCGCATATGGTTGATCATGTTGAACTCCGGGTCCAGTTGGCGGCCAACCCCTTCCATGATCACCAATGCCTTGGCTAAAATCATGAAGTCAGCAGGGAAGTGAATACGATGATGTGTGAGGATCTCGATAAACTCAGTAAGGAGTTTTCCTACCTTGATATCCTGCAGAACAATATCGTAGTAATCCTCGATAAAGTCGTGCAGGTCGCGTCTGAGGTTCTTCATGTCGGAGTCGTCTGTTAACTCCCCGGAATAGAGGAGTTGCGAGATGATCCGGTTCACATCTCTGTTGAGAAGTGCTTGTAGCAGGTCAATCAGTTGATCTTTGAGGTCCTGGCCGAGCCGCCCGACCATACCATAGTCAAGCATACAGATGACTTGATCGGGGAGTATGAATACGTTGCCCGGGTGTGGGTCGGCATGAAAAAGCCCGAAGTCAAGGACCTGCTTCAGGAACGCATCGGCGCCCCTCCTGGCGATCTCCTTGAGGTCGTAACCTTGTGCGGTGAGCTCTTCGAGCGCTGATATTTTGATCCCGTCGACGTACTCCATGGTCAGGACGATATCTCCTGTGTAATCCCAGAAGATCTTCGGGGTGTAAACGGTTTCACTCTCGGCAAAGTTGACAGCGAAGCGATCGACGGTGCGCCCTTCGCGGGTGAAGTTCAGCTCCCGCATAATGCTGCGACGGAATTCCTTGACCAGGCCGACAGGATCATAGAGTGCCATTGTCGGGACGTGTTGTTCGATCAGGTACGCCAGGCCCATGAGAACATCAATGTCGGTTTCAACGATCTTTACGATGCCCGGTCGACGGACTTTAAAGACGACTTCTTCACCACTTTTCAGTTTGCCACGATGAACCTGAGCGATACTGGCCGCAGCGAGCGGTTTTGTGGAAAATTCTGCAAAAAGTTCTTCTGCCGGATAACCCAGCTCCCGCTGGATCTGGGCGTTAATCTCTTCAAAGGAAACCGCCGGAACTTTGTCCTGAAGTTTACTGAATTCAAGAATGTACGCTTTGTCCAGTACATCGGGGCGGGTCGAGAGGAGTTGGCCGAGCTTGATAAAGGTCGGTCCGAGCTCCTCCATCACCAGGCGCAGACGCTGTGGTTGACTGAGACGCTCAAGGTCCTTCGGAATCTTGTCGAGGGTGACAAGGCGTTTGCCGAGTTCGAGGTAGTAGTCGATATTAAGCTGTTCGACAAAATGTCCAAAGCCGTACTTGATCAGAACCCCCAGAATGGTTCTGTAGCGTCGGATGGTCCGGATATTTCGGTTAACGCGCAGGATGGGCAGCATATTGACTTCAGTTCAATGCAGAATTAATTATTTAAGTTTTTTTTCCAGTTGGGCGACTTTCTTCTTCAACTTGTCAAACTCAGCAGCGGTGACAACCCCCATGCGCTCACAGGTCTTTTTAACCTCTTCTCGGGCTTGTTCCATCAACTTTTCCTGATTTTGAGCTGCGGCATCCTGAATCTTCTGCAGAAAAGCTTTGCCTTCATCCTCGCTGATATTCATCTTCTCCCGGAGTTCCTGAAGTAGCTCCTCAGCCTTCTTTTGTGTCAGGGTCATTGCGCCAACCGCAGTCAATAGAGATTTTTCGAGCAACTCAATCATGTTTGCCTCCTTGATGTGATGGAATGAAATAGTTATATCAATATGTTAGCAGGGGATGAGAGGCTTTCAAGCCGGATGGAGAAGATATTCAATTTCTGGGAGCGCCGCTCGCGCAGACGATTCTCCTGCGGCAATAATCTCTTTGGCACGATGAAACTCAAGCAGGGTGATTCCATCGAAGGTCGGCCTGATGATCAAGTCCTGCGGATTCTGACGTATGTGCAGCTCATTAATCAGGTTCTCCATGATGGCGACACTCTGTGCGCAGACACGGAAAATGTTCGGCGCTTTTAACTGTCCCGGGTCCTCGTTATGGGTCGTTTCTGGCTCCTGTCCAAGGGCAGAACGGAAGGCTTGTTCGATGCTGCGGGCACTGAAGAGCTTTCTCCAGCGGCTGATGTTTGTTGCGTCGCCATGCCTGCCCGGGAGAAAAGTTTCCGGTGTTTGTTTCTTGACCGCAGGGATAGTGCAAACACCGATAATTTTTTCTGCGCCAAGGTTCCGTGCAACGTTGGTTGGGATCGGATTGCAGAGGCCGCCATCGACCAGAAACCTTTGTCCGAAGCGGACCGGTGAAAAAATACCCGGGAAGGCCAAGCTGGCCTGCAACGCCTCGAGGAGATCCCCTTGTTTGATGATGATCGCCTCCCCGGTGTTGATATCCGTTGCCGTCACGGCCAGGGTCTGCTGAAGGTCTTTGAATTCTCTGGCTGGGAGAAGTTCGGCGATGAAGGCGACCAGCTTCCTGCTGTCTGTCAGGCTTGATGTGGGTAGGACGGGGTCAAGCAGGCTGGCCATTTTACGCCAGTCGATGGTCAGCGCAACGTCCTCCATCTGTGCAACCGGTACACCGGCAGCATACATAGCTCCAATCAGTGCGCCTATGGAGGTCCCGGTAATGATGTCGACAGGGATTTTGGCTTCATCGAGAACTTTGAGGACACCGATGTGGGCAAGGCCTCTGGCTGCCCCGCTTCCGAGCGCCAATCCTAGCTTTGGAGAGGGTGAGGCGATGGTCATATCGTCTCCGGTGCTGATGGTCAGAAGTTACATTATTATCGCTTGAATAACCATAAAAGTAACGAGAAAAACAGCGAAATCAGGAGGCAGGTGCCAAGCGGAAAGAAGAAAGAGAAATTCTCCTTTTCTACACGGATGTCACCCGGTAGCCTGCCGAGGAAGTTGAATTTCCCGCCGTAGCTCAAAAACAGGCCGATTCCTACCAACAGTAACCCTAAAATAATGAGTGCTCTGCCGAGGTCGTTGCCCATCAGTTGTTGCTGCTGGGATGATACCGATCCTTTTCCGAATAGATACATCCGCAATATTGCTGCCGATAGAGGCCCATGGCCTTGGATGCCTTGATGCCATCTTGCCAGCCGATTCGATAGTCATCGTACAGAAACTCTATGCCGTAATGCAGACCCAGCTCTTCACCCATTTTGCGAATCATCTCGTGGTTCTGGTAACGGGAATAGAGAAGACTGGTCGTGAACGAATCGTAGCCGGATTTTGCAGCATATTCTGCGGCTTGTTTGAGCCGAGACTGGTAGCAGTAGGTACAGCGATTGGTTGGCTCTGATGCCACCTGGGAAAGAAAATCTTCCAACAGGTATTCGTCTTTGTAGATGACCTGAAGTTGACTGGCGGAGGCATATTGTTCAACGGCCTCAAGCCGTCGACGATACTCTTGGTAGGGATGTATGTTGTGATTGAAGAAGTAGCCTGTTACCAGATGTCCTGCCTCGCGTAAAAGACGGACGGGATAGATCGCGCAGTTAGCGCAACAGATATGGAGCAAGACGTTCATGGCCAAGACCTCTTTATGGATTGAATAATCTCTACATCATAATATGATTTGCAAAAAAAGACCAGAGAACTAAGGGGTTGCGTGTCAGGAGAAAGGCCTAGGAGGCTGTCAGACTATTCATGCCTGTCTGTAAATCCAGCTGTTTGGCCTATATTTCAGCTCCTTTTCGACCAATAGCTACGGCTTTAACTCTCAAACGAGCCGAAACTTGGTCTCAAACTTCCGACTTTTCGCTCCGGCCCGTATAGCCCGACAGCCTCCTAGGATGTTTTGTATGCCTTCTCAGGAGGCAAATTCTGTTGCTGCCAGATTCGACCTGCCAGTTTGACCGCCTGTTGACGATGGGGCTCAAAACGTCGGCAGGCCCGCATTAAGTTGTCGTGTAGGCGTACAAGATCGGAACGATACTGTTGGACAATTTCGGCGAGGATGAGTTCATCATCGGGAAGAGAGATTTGCTCCTGATCTGTGTAAGACGCCAGGATAAGTGCTTCGGCGATGAGTTTTCCAGAAACCTCCAGGGTGTGATCCTTCTCAACCGTACGTAAGCTAATCTTGTCAAAAAATTCTTCTGTGACCTCCAGTACACCGTGCAATGTGTATTCTGTCAGTTCAGGCCGATAGAGATTCATCAGGTAGTGCTCGGGAAAGCGCGGTATGCCATCTTCGAAAACCTTTGAGGCAATTTCTTTTGGGGTTGCGCTGCTTCTGCGCCGAGATTTTGAACCGTCTGTGACGTCGTGAGTGGCGCTTTCCGTAAGCACAGGGGTCGGACCGAAGATGTTGGTAAATTCTCTTTCAAGAAGATCCGGTTCCGGGATCATTTCCGATTCGGGCAAGCCGATCAGGCATAAGTCTGCAAGTATCTCTCTTCCAGGGAGTGGCAGGCCGTAGTTCCTGACGGCCTGGGGCAGTTCATCAATTTCTGGCAACGATGTCTGATTACTGCAGAGGTGCCAGAGGTACTTGCCGAGTTGTGTTTGCACAAAGAGGTAAGCTCCCCACGTCAGAGGCTCGGTTTCATCCGCCCAGTCAGGTCTGACTCCGCCAATCTTTTTGCTGCACAAGAGCTCAACCACCGATTCGTCTGCCAACAGCCAGATCTGTGTTGTTCCTGGCATGATCGTTGATGTGAGCTCCAGTGGGAGCTCAAAGACCCGGTTGTTACGATGGACTTTGACGCAGCTGATTTTTTGTGGGCATTGCGTAAAAAGGAAACTTTGCTCTCCGGTCTCGATTAATGAGATTTCGGCAAGTTGATAACGCTCCAGCAGGACCGCCCAGAGAACTTCGACCCCGGGTGCATGATGCCATCCTTTAGGTAACTCCAGAGAAATCTTTTCAGAAACCAGGCCGACGAGGTAGAGCGCATCCCACACCCACTTGGGTGTTTTTCGCGGTAGCTCGAAACGCCGACTCCAGACCTGACGTAGCAGCATCAGCTGAGATTCACGCTCTTTTCGGTCGAGAGAATGCTCCCCCTTTAAAATTGCCAGAGAATTTGTCAGCCTCTGGCTGGTGCTCAAAGATTGCAAGTCTTCAGCATAAGAATATTGTTCGATCTGTTCGTTCAGGGATCTTTTGAACGCCCAGCCGGCCAGGTAAGAACGTGGGGCGACCAGCGAACAGGGCTCTGCCGATGGCGGCCGATGGCAGTTGACGCGTAATGTGGCTGTGTCCGTTGGCCATGGCAGCTGAGGGGCATTGAGACCCAAACGATGGGCGGCCTCGTTGATTAAAAGACTGACCATCTCCTCTGCCTGTTGGTCATTGCGAGGCCATCCCAGTTGCCTGAGCCTGCCGGCCAGGTGGTGAAGCCTTACGGCGTCATCTTCGGGCAGGGGTGGCTCACCCTGCTGAATGGCGAGCCATGGATGCTGGCCCTTGATCAGGTCACTCAAAGCATAGTGGATGGCGAACTCAAGCCTGTCGGGTTGCAACCCCGGTGGCAGGCGTTTTTGCTGAAGCAGTAAGAGTAGTCGCCATAGAGATATCCATGCCTTCTCATGCGGGGCCTGTTCCACCCACTCATCATCTGCTGTTCTTCCGGCGGTCAGGCGGGCGCTGATCGTCAGGCCTGGTGCCAGTTCTTGCAGATTGCGCAGACAGAGGTTGGCGAAATAATGTTCGGAATAGCTCGCCGTTGGCGGCGCGCTAGTGACGGTCACGACTTTTAATCGTTCTAAAAGGTCATCGAGGGTTTGCTGAAAATCGTCAGGAGTGATGCGATTGGCGGGCGGCAGATCAAAATCGTCAAGCAGGATCGCTTCACCTGAAGAGACGTTCCAGATGGAGACCTCTCGTGCGGCCCAGGTCGTGAAGTGACCGAGTCCGAGCGCGTTGGCCAGAGAAACCCCTTCGCTGAGGACCTGAGCATTGACAACATCAGGCAGCAGGATCATGCTTCCTGCCAGCTGACTGTCTCTATTGATCCAGAGCACCAGATCCGGAACGAGCCGCCCCTGATCCGTCAAGGTCCTGGGGCAGAGCTCCAGGCGTTGAAAGGGCAGGCGTTGGGATTCAAGACGTACTTCAATCCAGGAAGCCAGTTGCTGGCGAAACTGTTGTAGCAGGCTTGGGTCCATGCTCATTAATTCTGAATGTGGTGACTGCGAAAATAAAAAGGGCCGTCACCATGACGGCCCTCGGGGTGTGTCAGCAGGGCAAGTTGCTTGCATCACCCCCCACAAACTGAAGCTATCACAAGATTTGGCTGTGTGACAAAGAAAATTCTACGAGAAACGATTCTTTTATCTGAAAAGGCTGCCCGGTTGCGCTGATGCCCCGGGGGTCCGTCCTAGATGAGAATAAGCCAGATGAGTTGCAACTCGACCGCGGGGAGTACGATTGATGAATCCCTGTTGCAGTAAGTAGGGTTCAATCACATCTTCAATCGTATCTTTCTCTTCCCCGATTGCGGCGGCTAATGTGTCGAGTCCTACCGGTCCACCACTGAATTTGTCGATGATGGTTTCGAGCAGAAGCCTGTCCATCTGATCAAATCCCTGTTTGTCGACCTCCAGCCTTTCCAGCGCTTGATCTGCCATCTTCAGGCTGATCGTACCGTCGCCATCGACTTCCGCAAAGTCCCGGACCCTACGCAGCAAGCGGTTGGCGATACGTGGCGTTCCTCTGCTACGGCGGGCGATCTCTGCGGCTCCTGAAGCGTCAATCTGTACGCCCATGATTCCTGCACTGCGTGTGACGATGGTGGATAACTCGTCGTGAGTGTAGAACTCAAGGCGGCTCAAAACGCCAAAGCGGTCACGCAAGGGGGAAGAGAGAAGGCCAGCGCGGGTTGTTGCTCCGACCAGGGTGAAGCGGGGGATGTCGAGTTTGATGGTGCGAGCCGAGGGCCCTTGGCCGATCATGATGTCGAGCTGGTAGTCTTCCATCGCCGGGTAGAGAATTTCTTCAACCACAGGAGACAAGCGATGAATCTCGTCGATGAAGAGGACATCGCCCGGTTCCAGGTTAGTCAGAACCGCTGCCAGGTCCCCCGGTTTCTCAATGACCGGGCCTGACGTGCTCTTTATACTGACGCCCATTTCCGCAGCAATAATGTGAGCCAGTGTCGTTTTTCCAAGCCCGGGGGGGCCGTAGAAGAGAACGTGGTCAAGGGATTCTCCACGACCTTTAGCGGCTCCGATAAAGACCTTTAGGTTCTCCTTGGCTTTGCTCTGGCCGACATATTCGGTGAGGACTTTTGGCCTCAAGGAGAGGTCAAAAGAGCCATCGTCTCCGGAGGTGTCTGCTGTAATCAGGCGATCTTCTTCCATGGTCTCTACGGTGAAAGTCAGCGAATCAGGACTTTCAATGCTCCTTTAAGGGCTTCTTCCATCGTCAGGTCTGGTGCCAGTTCCATCGATTCCAGCACCTTGCGGGCCTGGTTCTCTTTGTAGCCGAGATGTGTTAATGCGGAAATCACATCGTTACTGATATCTCCCACAGAAGGGCTACTCGATTTTACATCATCTGCTTCGGGGAGATCGTGTACCGGGCCGACCTTGTCTTTTAATTCAAGGACCAATCGCTCTGCCGTTTTCTTGCCAATGCCGGGCAAACTGGAGAGACGCTTGATATCTCCTGACGCAATGGCTCTTTTGAGATCTTTTGCAGGGATATGCGAGAGGATATTGACTGCCAGCTTCGGGCCGACACCAGAGATGCTGATCAAAATGCCAAACAGCTCCTTCTCTTCCAGAGAGAGGAAGCCATAGAGCAGAAGGGCATCTTCACGGACATGAGTGTGGGTAAAGAGACTGACATCACCGGTCTCCGGTAAGGAATAGAATGTAGAGAGTGGGATAATCAGTCGGTAGCCGACACCACCAACGTCAATGATCACGTGGTCGGACGATTTATAAGCCAGTGTGCCGCGAAGCAGTGCGATCATCGGAGTTCACTCTCTTTTAAGCCGTAGCGTGTTGTTCGCCTTGGTGTGATATTAACGTCGACCGGAATTGATTGCCACCTGTCTCAGTGTCCAGCTGTTGGCATGACAGATTGCCACAGCCAAAGCGTCTGCAGCGTCTTCCTGGGCCACTTCCGGTAAATTCAGGAGTGTTTTAACCATATGCTGAACCTGCTGTTTTGCAGCA
>JAOUDB010000391.1 GCA_029859485.1 Desulfuromonadales bacterium
AAGCCGTCAATAGGTGAGGCTTCGGCAAGGTCGAGAGTTTTGCCCTGAGGCATGTCCTCAACGATGTCAAACAAGACTACGTCACCCAGTTCACGCAGGCACGCCAGTTGAGCAAGCACGCCACCGATCTGTCCACCACCGATTAAAGCAATTTTTGGTCTCGCCATTTTTCTCTCTCCTTATAAAAGTTTGTATAAAGGAAAGGGACGGAGCAAACTCCGTCCCATTCGTGTTGAATTACATGTTGTCGATAATTGCGTTCAGCGTTGCGCTTGGGCGCATGGCCGCAGCGGCTTTGATTGGATCAGGGCGGAAGTAGCCACCGACGTCAACCGGGGAACCCTGGCAATCGATAAACTCTGCATCAATCTTATCGACGTTCTTCTCAATCTCAGCAGCAACCTTGGCAAAACGTGCCTTCATCTCGGCGTCCTTGTCCTGAGCGGCCAGAGCTTGCGCCCAGTAGAAACTCAGGAAGAAGCTGCTACCGCGGTTGTCAATCTCTTTGACTTTACGGGAAGGCAGTTTTTGGTTCTCCAGGTACTGACCGATGGCAACATCAAGAGTTTCAGCGAGGATCGCAGCCTTAGGGTTATTGTCAGCTTTTGCAGCCTGCTCTAAAGATGGAACCAGCGCACAGTACTCACCGAGAGAATCCCAACGGATGTGACCTTCTCTGAGGAACTGCTCAACGTGCTTCGGAGCAGAACCACCGGCACCGGTTTCGAACAGGCCACCACCGTTGATCAAAGGAACGATGGAGAGCATGCGAGCCGAAGTGCCAAGCTCAAGGATCGGGAAGAGGTCGGTCAGGTAGTCTCTCAAAACGTTTCCAGTTACCGAGATGGTGTTTTCGCCCTTGCGCACGCGCTTGAGGGAGAATCTCATCGCTTCAACCGGAGCCATGATCTGGATGTCGAGGCCAGCCGTGTCGAACTCAGGCAGGTACTTGTTAACTTTCTTGATGATCTCTTTGTCATGACCACGTTTTTCATCGAGCCAGAAGATGGCCGGTTCACCGGAGGCCTTGGCACGATTGACAGCCAGCTTGACCCAGTCCCTGATCGGAATATCTTTGGCTTGGCTGGAACGATAGATGTCGTCTTTGCTGACCGGCTGCTCCATTAGAACGGTACCATTGGAAGCAACGACCTGAAACTTACCATTCGAAGGAGCTTCGAAGGTCTTGTCGTGAGAACCGTATTCTTCAGCTTTCTGTGCCATCAGACCGACGTTGGCGACGCTACCCATGGTGGCCGGGTTGAACTGGCCGTTCTTGTTGGCGTCTTCGCAGATCTCGCGGTACATGGTGGCGTAGCAGCGATCTGGTACCATGGCGATGGTGTCTTGAAGTTCGTCCTGCAGGTTCCACATCCGTCCACCGTCACGAACAACGTTAGGCATCGAAGCATCAACGATGACATCGTTAGGAACGTGCAAGTTGGTGATGTTTTTGCGGGAGTCAACCATAGCCAGAGCAGCCTGGCCCTCGTAACAAGCATTGATGTCCGCTTCGATTTCGGCCTTCTTGTCGGCCGGAAGCTTATTCAGTTTGTTGAGAATGTCACCCATGCCGTAGTTCGGGTTGGCGCCGATCGCAGCCAGGGTGTCAGCATGCTTCTCAAGAGCCGCCTTGAAGTAAACTTTGACGCAGTGACCGAACATGATCGGATCGGAGATCTTCATCATGGTGGCTTTGAGGTGCAGGGAGAGAAGTACGTCTTTTTCTTTGGCTTCTTGTGCAGTCTTTGCATAGAACTCTTGAAGTTGTGCAACTTTCATAACTGAGCTGTCAAAGACTTCGCCAGCCTGGAGAGCGACTTCCTTCATGTCGGTTACAGTGCCAGCTTCGTCAACGAACTGAATCTTGACGGTGTCAGCAGCGTCCATGGTCACTGATTGCTCGGTCTCGTAGAAGTCGCCACCATCCATGTGGGCAACGCGGCACTTGGATGTGCCCGGCGCTGGCCAGTCCTGCATCATGCGGTGCGGGTTCTTTTGAGCGAATTTCTTAACCGAGGCCGCAGCGCGGCGGTCGGAGTTGCCTTCACGCAGAACCGGGTTAACAGCTGAGCCAAGACACTTGGCAAAACGGGCTTGCAGCTCTTTCTCTTCGGGAGTATTGGCTTCTTCGGGATAGCTCGGGATGTCGTAGCCTTTTTCCTGAAGCTCCTTGATGCAGTCTTGCAGCTGAGGAATCGAAGCGCTGATGTTCGGCAGCTTGATAATGTTAGCTTCGGGCTTAAGAACCAGCTCGCCGAGTTCTGACAGATAGTCGGTAACCTTCTGCTCTTCAGTCAAGTTCTCGGGGAAGTTTGCAATCACGCGACCGGACAGTGAAATGTCCTTGGTTTCAACATCGACTCCAGTGCCTTTGCAGAATGCTTGGACAATTGGAAGAAATGCGTAGGTTGCCAACGCGGGTGCTTCGTCAATTTCTGACCAGATAATCTTTGCCATTTGTTCTCTCTCCTTGAAGTTTTTATACAGAATTGCCAGAGGCTTAAACTACAAATAAAAAATGCGCAAGGAAACCTTGCGGAAAGGTGTATACAGTATACAAACGGCTTTATTACTGTCAAGGAAAAAGTAAGGCCGATTCAGAGCGGAAAGCAAGGGCTGATTTTAATCAAAAGATAACGAATTTATAAGTGCACTAATGAGCCTTAGTGGCGAGGGGAAAGATGGAGGTTAAGTGCCCGTTCCTTGTACCTCAGAACGGCCTGATCGCCTCCGTCCTGTGCCGGCTTGACAGGGGATATTTGAACAATCTCAGTGGCTTGTCGTTACAGGGGGATGGAAACGGTTTTTTACTGCTCGGTTTCGGTGCTCGGAGGGACAGGAAAGATGTCAGATTCGCGGGCTCTCTGACGAGCGTCTTCAAGCTCAGCTTCTGTCATGTCACGGCGGATGCTGAGGGACTGCCCGGGGAAGATCTGGCGTGGGTCCTTGATCTGGTCGCGATTGGCCTGGTAAAGCAGTGGCCATAACAAACCCTCGCCGTAGACTTCAGGTTGCGCAGAGATCGTCCAGAGGTTTTCACCGTCACCAACGGCGTAATCACTTACCTGCACGACTTTCGGTTTGGTTTTAACGACCTTTTTCGGCAAAGGGGTAGGTTTCTTCTTCTCTGTTGACTGTGCCTTTTGCTTTCGTTCCTCAAGGGCTTTCGGGCGAGCTTCTTCTTCGATTCTGACTTGTTCTTTTTCTTCTTTCAGGCGTCTGGCCTGAGCCTCTTCAGCGAGGACAACTGCACGACGAGCGTGCTGCAAGGAAAAATCCAGAGAGTCACGCGCACCGCCGTAGTCGGAGTCTTGCATAGCGGCGCGCGCATCGTTAAGGGCGGTTTTGGCGGCATGGTATTCAGTGGGAGCGAATTCAGCTGCCTGCTTGGCGTAAGCCCTTCCTACCATATACTCAGCAGCGTCCAATTCCTGC
>JAOUDB010000042.1 GCA_029859485.1 Desulfuromonadales bacterium
TTGGCGATAACCACAGGCTCGCCACCTTCCATAACGGAGACACAGGAATTTGTTGTTCCCAGGTCGATACCAATAACTTTACTCATGATAAGAATCCTCCTTAATAGATTCGGTTTGATAATTGTTTCAATGCGTCCGGACGTTTCACGCCGGGCGCTTTATTCTTCTGTGTCTGTTTCAGGAGCCTTGGCCACTATGACCAGCGATGGCCGCAATAGTCGATCGTGCAGCAGGTAGCCTTTCTGGAACTCTGTGACCACGGTGTTGGGTGCCTGCTCCGCTGACTCGATCTGGCCCATGGCTTGATGCAGGTTCGGGTCAAAGTCTGTGCCGATGGCGTTGATCGCTTTGACGCCAAAGTCTTCCAGAGCTTTGCGGAACTGGGTGATCGTCATGTTGACCCCTTCGAGGAGGCCCTGGTTGTTGGTCTCTTCCTGAGCTGCGTGTTCAATGGCGCGCTCGAGATTGTCGAGAACCGGGACCATCTCCTTGAGGAGGCGGTCATTGGCAAAACGGATCGCGTCTTCCTTGTCGCGCTGGTTGCGTTTGCGAGCATTCTCAAGATCTGCCCGCTCACGCAAATAGAGGTCCCAATTTTTGTGGGCTTCCGTACGCATGGCTTCAACTTCATTCTGCAGAGCAGTCAGCGGGTCGATTTCTGAGTCAGTTTCAACCTCAACCTCTTCTGCGCCGTCTTCGGTGACTTCTTCCGACGCTTCTGGTGCTGTTTCCAACTCCGTTACGTCTTGCTTTTTACTTTTCTTGGCCAAGGGTTTTCTTCTCCTAATCGTTGTCTGTATCAAGCAGGCGGCTAATCAGACTCGCCGTGTAATCGACAATTGGAATAATGGTTGCGTAAGGCATGCGGTTCGGACCGATGACACCCAGGGTGCCGAGGGTGCCGCGCTTGCCCGAGTAGGCCGCTGAAATCAGGCTGCAATCGGAAAGCTCTGTGTGTTCTGTCTCGCTGCCGATAATGACTTGAACCCCCTTGGTTTCAAGGCCGCGGTCAAGCAGTTCGACCAATGCGCTTTTTTGCTCAAAGGTCTGGACGATCCGTTTCATACAGTCCAGGTCGGAGAATTCTGGTTGCTCGAGGAAGCGGCTGGTGCCCTCGATAATCACGTCACCGTTCGATTCGTCGACCAGTGCGGCGCTGGACAGGGTAAAAGCCCGTCGCATCAGATGATCATAAAGTGCCTTTTCCTGAGCCATTTCGGTGATGATGCGGGTACGAACGTCCTGAATACTCAGGCCGGTCATGGTCTGGTTCAGGTAGTTGGTGATCTTTTCCAGCTCTCTGGGTGACAGGTCCTCATCAACTTCGACCAGTTTGTTCTGCACCAGCCCCGACTGGGTCACGAAGACAGCCAGAATCAGGCGAGGTGAAAGTTTGACGAACTCAATGTGCCTGAAAATGGTCGCCTTGAGGCGAGGGATCATAACCAGGCCGGTATAGTGAGAGATTGACGACAGCGTTCTGCTGGCTTCGCGCAGCATGTCGGTCATCTGCAGTCCCTGCTGGCGATAATGGAGCTCGA
Organism: Desulfuromonadales bacterium; assembly: GCA_029859485.1. Classification (GTDB taxonomy): domain Bacteria; phylum Desulfobacterota; class Desulfuromonadia; order Desulfuromonadales; family BM103; genus M0040. The sequence goes on from JAOUDB010000042.1 coordinate 1,542, forward strand.
TCTGGTCTTTCTGGCTGCGGTCCATTTCGCTGACGCGCAAGATGGTGTCAACGTAGAACCGGTAGCCCTTCTCGGTAGGAATCCTGCCTGCCGAAGTGTGTGGCGAGACCAGGTAGCCGAGTTCCTCGAGTTCTGCCATGACATTGCGCACCGATGCCGGAGACAGCTTGATACCCTGATTTTGAGTCAGGGCTTTTGAGCCGACCGGTTGGGCGGTTGCTATATACTCCTCGATGATGGCCTCGAGGATTTTCTGACCGCGATCCGTCAGTTTTGCTGCCATGATGAACTCCGCGCAAAAAGCTCAAGCCGGCTAACCCGGCCTGCTAAATCTCTTAGCACTCCTTCTCTTTGAGTGCCAAAGCACGGTCAACATAACAACGGCAATTGCCTTTGTCAAGGGACGCAATGTGATTTTCCAGAAGCAGGCTAAAAGCCGCTCCAGTAAAGGAAATCTTCTTAGAGGAAAGGCAGAATCAGACGGTCAAAAATGAGCCATCCCGCCGGCGTTAAGGTCCAGCGGCCATTGTTGTAGATTAACCATGGTGCGCTGGCCTCAACCGCTTTAGGAAAAGCTTCTTGCAAGGTGCAACCGAAGCGCTGTTGGAGTTCTGAATCACTGATGCCGTTACGGGTCCGCAGGGCCAGATAAATCGTTTCACGTAATGCCGATTCTTGATCAAATACTTCAAGGTGTTGTGTTGGTTCTTTGGCGTTAACCAGAGCGTGCTGGTAGGCAGCCAGGTCGGGAGGCACTGCACTGCGGCTACCCCAATGGCGCGCACAAAAAGAATGTGCTCCGGGACCTATGCCGAGGAAGGACTGCCGCTGCCAGTAGCCGAGGTTGTGGCGACAGGCTCGGCCTTTCAGCGCATAGTTGGCGATTTCGTAGTGTTCGTAACCAACTTCAGACAGTCGTTTGTGAACCAGCATAAAGGTGTCGGCGTAAAAGTCTTCGTCGGGCAGGGTCATCTCTCCTGACTTCACTTTCCGATGGAAGGGCGTCTCGGGCTCGGCTGTCAGGCCGTAACAAGAAAGATGCTCAGGGCTCAATTCCAGGAAGCTGTGCAAATCTTCTTCGAATTCGGCGGTAGTTTGTGCGGGGAGGGCAAACATCAGATCAAGAGAGATGTTATCAAAGCCAACATCGCGTGCTCGGCTGAAAGCATCGAGCCCCTCTTTCTGGTTGTGCAGACGGCCCAGAGTGGCTAGGTGCTTGTCGTTGCAGGTTTGCAGGCCGAGGGAGAGGCGGTTGATGCCCGCCTGACGATAACCAGCCAGGCTTTGCTCTGAAACCGTGCCGGGGTTGGCTTCAAAAGTGATCTCGGCATTATGGGTTATGCCGAAGGCCTGTTGCACCACTTGGAGAATGTCGGCTATCGATTCAGGAGGTAAAAGCGAGGGGGTGCCGCCACCGAAATAGATCGTCTCAAAGGGACCTGATTGTTTGTGGCTTGATGCCCAGTTGAGGTGCTTGATCAAAAGGCTCGGGTAGGTTTCTAGCAGAAGGTCTGTTGAGGCTATGGAAAAAAAATCGCAGTAGGGGCACTTGCGATGACAGAAGGGTATATGCACGTAAAGACCGGCCATATATCTTGGTTGTCGCGAGATCCTCCGCGACGAAGTCTTATCTGAGGTAAAGTAGCAGAGATGCCAGAGCGAGGATCACAACCGCGAGTAGAACTCCGACACCAACCGGATAAGCCGCGCTACGGCTGCGGCTATCGATTTTTTGGGTAACGTGTTCCTGGTTCTCGGTGATGCCACTACCTTCAACCCAGAGGCGGTAGCCATACTTCTGTAAATTGCCACCCGGTTCTTCGAAAAACCGGGCTAGTAGCTTGGTAAATTGCTGGACGAAAATACGATCAGCCCAGACGTTGATGCCATTGAAAGCCCAGTTACAGAAGCGGTAAATCTGGCGACCACCTTGGCGGTAAATCCAGTCGGCGTCGACATTCACCGAACGAATTTCTGCCGGGTAGATGCCGGCGAGTAGCAATAGGGTAAAGGCAAGGGCCGAGAAGATGAGCAATTGAGACTGCGCCAGCACATGACTGATCGAGTAGGGCTGATAATCAGTGGCGTAAGGCAGTATGCTGTAAAGGTATTGCGGGAAACAACCAATCAGAATGCAGAGTATTGCCGAGATGCCCATGGCCAATAGCATATGCGGTGGTGCTTCTTTGCAGCGGATGCCAGAGTCATGTGAAAAGAAGGCGAAGAAGGGGATCTTGATGCCGGCATGGTGAAAGACCCCTGCCGAAGCAAAGAGAAGGATGAACCAGAGCCAGCGCATATCGCCGTGGGCCGCGGCCTCCATGACCATTGATTTGCTGACGAAACCGGAGAAGAGCGGGAAGGCCGAGATCGAGGCGGCACCGACGATGCAGAAACCACAGGTCCAGGGCATTGATTTATAAAGGCCTCCGAGGTCGGTGGCGTTGATCTTGCCGGTGCGGTACATGACCGCGCCCATGGTCATAAAGAGCAGCCCCTTGAAGAGGAGATCATTGAAGGCATGAGCGACGGCGCCGTTGATGGAGAGAGCGGTGCCGATACCGATGCCAACCACCATGAAGCCGACCTGATTGATAAGGCTGTAGGCCAGGACTCGTCGCAGGTCATTCTCGATGACCGCGTAGAAGATCGGGAAAGCCGCCATGGCCCCGCCAATGAAGATTAGCTCTTCGGTGCCGGGGAAGGCTCGGGCGAGGGCGTAGATTGCTGTCTTGGTGGTGAAAGCCGAAAGAAAGATTGTGCCGGTGATGGTCGCTTCGGGGTAGGCATCGGTCAGCCAGGGGTGCAGAAACGGCCAGGCTGAGTTGACGCCGATACCGACAAATATAAGCCACGAGGCTGTGGTCCCCAGGCCAATCAGGTCAAAGGCCGCTGAGCCGGTCTGTGAAACGTGCATAATGATCCCCGCCAGAAGGCAGAGGCCCCCTGCGACGTGGACCATAAAGTAACGGAACCCAGCACCGAGGGCTCGCTCGGTACGGCGTGCCAGGATCAGGAAGGTCGCGCTGATCGTGAGCATCTCCCAGAAGACAAAGAGAGTGAACATGTCACCGGCGAAGACTGCGCCAATCGCCGCTCCGGCGTAGACGGTGCCTGCAACGTTCTGCACAGCGTCGTCAACATGAAGAGCATAGAGTGCCGAAAGGAAGGCAACTAGGTGGAAGATATAACCGAAGATCAGGCTTAGTTTGTCAACCCTAGCCAGGATGATTTGGTCGCTTAAAAACGGATAGATCCAGAAGCTGCCATGTGGCAGCTGCAGCAGGTTGATAAAGCTGATTACTGGCAGCAGCAGTAACAATGCCTGTCGGGTACGGCCCCTGAAAAGCGGGACCAGAAGCCCACCGAGAATCAGGATCATTGCTGGCGGCAAAGCATTAATCATTATAATAATCCTCTTTACGCATGACTAAGGGCCGCAGTACGTATTTGGCAACGATGACCAGGATGACGCAGGCAACAAAACCGTAGACCGAGTAGAAACCGAAGAAGCTTTCCCAGGTGAAGATGCCGTGCTTGTGGTAGAAGATGTCAATCGCCAGAGACACGACCACGCAGGCATAAAATATTCTTAGTAGACGTTTGACGTTTTCCGGCTTGTCAAACATCCCCAGTTCTTCGTCTATACTAATCGGTTTTTTGGACATCCGTTTGCTCCTTACCAGGTCTGCCAGAATACAAAGGCCAGATAGAGGATGCCGATGGTAATGCAGATATAAAAGATTGTCCGGTAGCCTTCGACCGGCTCGTGGGCCAGTATCATCGGACCGTCTTCTGCGTGGTCTTGATTGTTGTCTTTTTCGTGTGTCTCCGTCATATGCTCTCTCAAACTCCAGGAAGCTGTTTACCTTAACAGGGTCCTGCTCAGATTTCCTGTGCCATCAAATCCTCAGCCTTACCAGGTTCCAAGGGCCATCCGTGCCAGTTGCAACAGGGTGTCGGGAAAGAAGAACAAGGCCAGTGAAACAAGGGCCGTCACCGATAACGGGATCAGGCAGAAGAGTGGCGCTTCCTTGATCCCTTCACCTTCACCGTCAGGTGATGGCATGAAGAAGCCACGGTAGAAAACCGGAAAGAAATAAGCCGCGTTGAGCAAGGAACTGACCAGAAGCACCACGATCAAGACCAGCTGATCTCCTTCAACGGCACCGATCAACAGGTTCCATTTACTGATAAAACCACCCAGGGGCGGCATGCCGATAATACTCAGAGAGCCGAGGAAAAAAGCCAGATAGGTGATTGGCATACGCTTCCCCAGCCCATTCATCTGGCTGATATTTTTCTTCTTGCTGGTGACATAGATTGCTCCTGCGCAGAAAAACAAGGTGATCTTGCCGAAGGCGTGCATCGCAAGATGCATGACTCCGCCGAGCATGCCGGTTGCCGAAAGCATACCGGCGCCGAGCACCATGTAGGCGAGCTGACCGATGGTTGAGTAGGCCAGTCGGCGTTTCAAGCTGTCTTGAGTCAGCGCAATCAGAGATGCAACCAGCACGGTTATCGCAGCGATATAGGTGATCACGGAACCGAGATTAGCAGTTTGTAGCGTCTCAGGACCGAGAATATGGAAAATGACACGGAAGATCGCGAAGACACCAGCCTTGACCACGGCCACGCCATGCAGGAACGAGCTGACCGGAGTTGGTGCCACCATCGCCGCCGGTAGCCAACCGTGGAACGGCATCAGGCCCGCCTTGGCAAAACCGAACAAAAAGAGTACCACCAGCAGCGCCAATAGCTCCGGTGACGCCTTGCCCGCCAGAATGCCACCGGTCGTGAAGTCAAGAGTCCCCGCGACGCTATAAGTTATCAGCATGGCAGGCAGTGCCAGACCGATGGATGTGCCGAGAATATAGGTCAGGTACTTGCGGCCTGAGCTTCTGGCTTCAGCGTTTTGATGATGTGTGACCAACGGGTAGGTCGAGAGTGACAGCACCTCGTAGAAGAGGTACAGGGTCAGCAGGTTGCCCGCAAAGGCTATGCCGAGAGTCGCTGAGATAGCCACGGCAAATGACGCAAAGTAACGAGTCTGGGCGTGCTCGTTAAGCGCGCGCATATAACCGATTGAGTAAATTGAAGTAAAAAGCCAGAGACAGGAGGCCACCAGGGCAAAGATCATTCCCAGGGCGTCGACGCGCAGCTCAATTGGCACGCCCGGGATCACTTGCGCGATGGTGAAGACATAACTGCCGCCCTCCAGTATCCACGGCAGGAGCGAGGCGACGATCGTCAGTTTGACCAGGGCAATCACGATTGTCCAGCTTTCGCGCAGGTTTGGCTGACGACCAGAAAGAAGGATCGGCAAAGCCCCCAGCAGGGAAACCAGGATCGCGGCCAGCGGCCAGATGGAAACAATCGGTGTCATATCTCTCTCAAAACGGGTCCCGGATAATGTTGGCCGGGTTCACGATAGAATTAAAAGCCGACCGGTATCATCAATCGGATTACGTTGTTAATTAAAGGCCCGGTGCTCAGGCCGACCACAATCAGGAGGACCGCAGTCAGGACCAGTGGGCTGAGCATCCACCAGGGAGCCTCGTGCCGTTCGGTACTCAAATGCTCATGATGGTCGCCTTCCTGCAGGGATCCGAAGTAGGCCAACTCGATAATCCGAAAGAAAAGGACGGCGTTAATCAGACTGCTGGCAACCAGGGCAATGACGAATTCCCAGTGGCCGCCATCGATCCCACCGAGGATTAAATACCATTTGCTGAAGAAACCGCAGGTCGGCGGCACGCCGATCATGGCGAAAGCACCCAGTGTGAAAGCCGCCATGGTGATCGGCATGCGGCGAAAAATGCCCTGCAGTGAAACCAGTGAAACGCTCCCCTGACGGTAAATGATCGCAGCGACGACCAGAAAGAGACAGAGGGTCATGAGGGCGTCGTTGACTATATGCAGGATACTGCCGGTCAGGCCGTTGGCATTAGCCAGGAATATGCCGCCGACCATGTAGCCGACTTCGGCGACGATAATGTAGGTCAACATGCGCCGCAGGTCCTTCTGCCCCAAGGCGAGTACTGATCCGCAGATGATCGCAAGAGCTGAAGCCCACACCACGCCCTGGGCGATCCATTCATGGGTAAAGACCATTGCTGGTGTGTACATGGACAGGATCACACGCACCATCAGATAGACCGTGACCTTGGTCATCAGTGGCGCCACCATGGTGCCGGCTCCGGTAGGCGCCTGGCTGTAGGCGTTAGGCAACCAGCTGTGTAGGGGAAAGAAGGCCATCTTGACCCACAACCCGACCAGCGCGAAAGCGATGGCTGTAGCAGTCGCCACCGGAGCGTTCAGAGTCGGCAATATCCGGGCAATGTCGGCCATGTTAAGGGTTCCGGTCAGGATGTAGATATAGCCGATCCCAAGCAGGTAGAAACAGGCGCCGATCGAGCCCATGATAATGTAATTAAAACTGGAGAGTGCTGCCCGTCCTCTGCCCATGGCGATCAGGCCGTAGGTGGTGATCGAGGTGATCTCGAGCAAGACGTAGAGGTTGAAGGCGTCGCCAGTCAACACCAGGCCGAACAGGCCGGCTATCAGGATCATGTAAAGGGTGAAGAAAAAATGTTCCCGGCCGGGGAGCTCCTGTTCAACGCTCTTCAATGAAGAGAAGGAGGCGAGCAGTGCGACGACCGAGATGAGCACCATCATCAGGGCGCTTAAGGGATCGACGACCAGCTCGATGCCGTAGGGTGGTCTCCAGTTGCCGACTGTGTAGCTCAGATTGCCGTGCTCGATCACACGGGCCATAATAATAATCGAGCCGAAAACGGAAAAGGCCAGGGACCCGAGGACCATCGGTGCGATCCACTGACGGGATCTGCGGCCCAGCAGGTTGATAGCCAAGGCCGAGAGGAGGGGGACGACCAGAACGAAGAGATGTAGATTGGTTGCGTTCATCGCTGGAGCTTCTCCAGGATTTCATCCTCTTCGAGGGTGCCGTATTCTCGATAGATGCGCTGCAGTACAGCCAGGGCCACGCCGGTAACACTTACGCCGACGACGATTGCCGTCAGCATCAATACGTGCGGCAGAGGATTGACTATGGACGCCGCGTCGACGTTGCCGGCCAGTGCCTGGTATTTGTCAACGATCGGGATACCACCACCCTTTTTAACGCCGGTTGAAACGAAGAAAAGAATGATGGAGGTCTGGAAAATATTCATTCCGATCAGTTTTTTCATCAGGTTGCGCTTGCCGATCATTGCGTAAAAGCCGATCATCATCAGCACGACGTAAATCCAGTAGTTATATTTGGCGACGATTTCGTCGACTATCATCTCCATAGCTAGAGCCCCTCATCCATAGCACCACCGGAACTGAGGTTCCAGTAGAGCAGAACCATGATACTCATAACCGCTACACCGACCCCGACTTCAATCAGGAAGATACCAAAAGAACGCCACTCAGTCGGACCCAAAGGAATCAGCTTGTCCAGGGCACTGTAATCAAGGAAGAGGCCTCCGAAGAGGGCACAGAGTACTCCGACGCCTATAAAAATGGCCGGGCCGAGATTGTTGAAAACGGCATTGACACTGACCGTCATGTATTCCTGAGAAGTCTTCATGCCAAAGGCCAGGGCCAAAAGGATAAAGGACGCGCCGAGAATGACCCCCCCCTGAAAGCCGCCGCCCGGGCTGTAGTGCCCGTGGACGATGACATAAAGGCCGAACACCTGGATGAAGGGGACCATCAATCTCACTGAAGTCTTGATAATCAGGTCTTCTCCAGCGGTATGTTCGTGGATGTCCCTCATTCTTCCTTTTTCCTCCACAAGACGCTGAGTACGGCCATGCCTGCACAATAGATGACCACTGTTTCAAACATGGTGTCGTATCCCCGGTAATCGCCGAGCACAGCTGTGACAATGTTGGGGACATGGGTCTGCTCGACGGCGTTTTCAATATAGTACGGCGAGAGGTAGGTACTGGCCGGATCCTGGGGATCCCCCCATGCCGGAAAATCCTTGGTTCCGTACAGCAACAGAGCCCCTGTTACCAGGGTTGCGAGCAATGCTAAATTTTTCAATCTCGGCTCCTTCTGGTGGTTCTCAAGATAGCTGCGATAAAGAAGATAGTGCTGACGCCGGCGCCGACAGTGGCTTCAGTAAAGGCCACGTCGACAGCCCCCATTTCAGCCCATAAAAGGCACATCAAGAAGCTATAGATACCGAACACGACTGCCGCGCCAAGGAGGTCTTTGATGTTGATTGCCACCAGAGCACAAATCACCACCAGGGTCAGTATCATGAGATCAAGTTGCCAGATCATGGTCGTTTTCCCCCCGTCCGCTTCCAGGGCTTTACGCCAAGAACCAGAGCGGCTTCGGTGATTGCATGGGTTGCCGTCGGGCTGGTAACAAAGACAAACGCGGCAATCAGAAAGAGCTTGGCGCTCACCAACAGTGTTCCGAAAGAGAAAGACTCGAGGTTGTAAGCGGCCATCCCGGCAATCATCAGTACCGCTGCCAGAGAATCGCATTTGCCGGCAGCGTGCAGGCGGGAGTAGAAGTCTGGAAGCCGCAGAAGGCCAATGGTTCCTGCAAGAAAAAAGAAAAGCCCTAAGAGCATCAGAATGATAGCAAGAACCGATAGGATCGTCATAACCTCTCCTCTCCTTCGCTGTCTTCCATGAACACGCCGAGTCGCCGCAGGAAGAACTTCGTGGCGCCGAGCGTAGCGATGAAGTTGAGCAGGGCATAGGCCAGGGCGATATCGATAAACATCCCCAGGTTGTCATAGAGCAGGCCAATCACCAGCAGCAGTACTGTTGTTTTCGTGCCAATGACGTTGCCGCCGAGGATGCGGTCAAGAATGGTTGGGCCAACCACGGCGCGAATCAGACTCAGAGCCATTAACAGGACCATGGCAATGCCGGTGGCTAGAAAGAAGGAGTGCATCATAAGTCGGACTCCAGTGCACGGGCGATGCGAGTCTCCATCTCACCGGGCAGGGCTTCACTTGCGTTGCGGGTCAGGGCGTAAACGGAAAACTCGTCATCATGAATGCTGACTGTGATTGTTCCCGGAGTCAGGGTGATCGATTGGGCAAAGGTGACCTTGGATATCGGTCGCTTGAGTTTGGTCTTGAAACGAATGACGTGTGGGTCGATCAGTTCGAACATGCGGGGATGGAGGACCACATAAGCTACTTGCAGGTTGGCGATGATGATCTGATAAAAAAGCCAGGGCAAATAGGTGATTAAGCCCCAAAGACCTCGTACCCAGGATTGATCATCGTCACCGTAGAAAAGTAGATCGTGACTGAAATGAGCCACCAGCAGGCAGCTGATCACACCCAGGGTCAGGTGAAAGGCATCAAACATTCCGGACAGAACGACCCAGAAGGTAAACATCGCTACAAATGTGGCAAGTTTTGCTTTCATAACCCTCTGTCGTTAAGACGTGTTTCCGATACAATTTGAACAGGAAACCAACACAAGAACCGAAAGATGTAGAACATCTGTCTAACCACCAAAACGCTGCATCTTTATCATATTTTTGTCTGGCTGGTCAAGAGAATCAATGTGACACAGTGCTCTTGTTTGTCTTCTTCGACTCGAATATAATCAGTGGAGAAACAGGTCTTGGATTAAATTTTGAGAAATTGAAAAACATTGTTTTATTATGGGGAGGTTATGGAAAAAAAACTGAAGGTAGCAGCTATTCAATTTAATATCACGCTTGGTGATATAGACCGGAACCTGGTAAAAGTTGAGGCTGCTCTCAACCGGGTTGCTAGACAGGGTGCGCAATTGGCGGTTCTTCCTGAAATGTGGAGTTCCGGCTACGATTACAAACGCTTGGCCAGGCATGCAGCCGAAACTCCGCGGGTGATCAAAGCTCTCTGCCGGCGGACTGCTGAACTTAATCTGGTTGTGGTCGGCAGTTTGCCGGAACAGTCTGAAGGCAAAATTTATAATACTGCTTATGTAGTTGATCGAGGAAATTTAGTCGGCAGTTATCGTAAATTACACATGTTCTCAACGATGGGCGAGGATCGTTTTCTCAGCCCTGGCAACAAATCGCTGGTTGTGCCAACATCGGTCGGCCGTCTCGGAATCGCAATCTGCTATGACCTGCGCTTTCCCGAGCTTTTCCGCAAGATGGCGCTCGAAGGAGCCGAGATTGTCTGCCTGCCGGCAGAGTGGCCCAAGCCTCGCCAGGAGCATTGGCGAACCTTGCTGCGGGCGCGTGCCATGGAGAACCAGCTGTTTCTGATCGCGACCAACTGTTGCGGCGTTCAGGGCAAGCTGGATTTTTTCGGTATGAGTCT
>JAOUDB010000392.1 GCA_029859485.1 Desulfuromonadales bacterium
AGAAAATACTATCCGGGAAATTGCCAGCGCATACCAAGCTCCCTTCAATTCGGACCTTAGCAGAAGAGCTATCAACAAGCCGCAATACAATTGAAGGGGCCTTCCAGGAACTGTACGCAGAGGGATACCTCTACAGTAAATCACGAAGTGGTTACTTTGTCTCAGACATTGAACTGGAGCCTGCGACTGCGACTGCGACAACTGTGTCTTGTCCGAAACAGGACCTTCACCCAAAGTTGGCAGAGCGTTATCGATTTGATTTTCATCCGGCTCGCCTCGATCCGGATGTTTTTCCTGCAACTCACTGGAGAAGATGCCTCATTGACACCGTTCGCACGGAAGCCGGTAGTTTTTCTGAGTACAGTGAGCCTCAAGGCGAGTGGGGACTACGTTGTAACCTTCAATTTTATCTGGAACATTCTCGCGGTGTTCACTGTAGCCCGGATCAAATAATTATTAGTTCGGGATTGCAACAGAACCTGGAGATAGTTGCCCAGCTTATTCGGGATAGCCACAGTTCCATCGCTGTTGAAAACCCCGGTTACCATCTACCCCAGGACGTTTTCAGAAATCTCGGGTTCAGAATCAACCCCATAGACATTGGTTCTTCCGGTCTCAACCCAGACACCCTGAAGTCAAGCGAGAGCACGGTTGTCTATATAACACCTTCACACCAGATGCCGCTCGGTTACGTCATGCCTGTCGCTGATCGATTAAAGTTCATCTCCTGGGCCGATACGGGTGAAAAATTTATTATAGAGGATGATTACGACAGTGAACTTCGATATATTGGGAGACCAATTTCGTCACTCCAAGGGTTAAATCCTCAAGGGAACATTATATATCTGGGAAGCTTTTCAAAGGTTTTTTCTCCGGCGTTACGCTTATGCTACATGGTTCTTCCTGCTCGGCTGGCTGATACTTACAAGAAGAAATTCAGAAATTATCTTTCTCCTGTCCCTCTCCTGACTCAACGTGCGATGATTTCTTTTATGGAGCAGGGGCATTGGGAGCAGCATTTGCGACGTGTCCGGATATTTTACAAAAAGAAACACGACTTAATGATTCGAGCGATTGAGCAATGTTTTGGAAATAAGGCAAAGCTTATTGGCCAAGGCGCTGGCCTTCATATTGTCTTGGAGTTAGCGGATCGAATAAAGGATGAGTCTGAGTTTATCAGCCGAGCGAAACAACGCGAATGCAGGTTGCTGTCGTTTTCAGATTTTTATGCAGACGGTAAAAAAGAGCATAACAAATTGCTGATCGGTTTCGGTGGGATACCCATTGAAGAAATCCCGTCGGGGATTGACCTTCTTTCCTGTCTACTAGAGTGACATGTTTTCATACCAGTACCCAGCACCGGTTGGCTCGGGGTTCAAACCCGACTTAAACACCCACGATGATTGTACTTGTAATTCACGACTTCTGAGACGAAATAAGCTTCTGATTGATAGAGATATTTAAGACGACAAAATGATGGCCACCCAGAGTTGATCCGGGTGGCTATTTTTACTTGTCAGAGACAGCAAGAATTTTGTCTGTTTGACCTCTTCAACCTGACAGGTATAATCGAATATCAAATAGCGGGAGACACTGCTGCAACCGTTAAAGTCTAAACGAAGGGAAATCATGAAAATGGAATCGATAATTAACAAGGGGGTTTTATTAGGAGCCCTTATACTGACTCAGGCATTTATAACGACTTGTGTAGCCTCCGAAGAGCTACCCGATTTCTTATATAGTAAGGGCGGTATCATCTACCCAATAACCGGCGACTCAACACAGGCCATTTTCCGGACTCCTCCATCAGTTAAGGATTTCCTCAAGCCAGGAATGCTCATAGGCGTTTTGCCGAATGACTGCAAATCTGCCAGCCGTGGAACGATTGGTAATTACTATCTTTGTAATTATGATTTAGCTCTCAAGCCTGAGGAGATGGAAGACAAAACCGTCTACAGAGTAATCGAAGTGAATTGATTTAGTTTCCTTTTGAAATATTCTTGATATCTCACGACTACTAAGAAGAAAGCCGGCTTCTTATTGACAGAGGTATTCAGTAAGCTCTTTATACACAAAACTATGGCCACCCCCTACCAGGTGGCCATTTCTTTGTCTGCTGTGGTTTGTTTATCCAAGCCCTATGATGAGTCATTTCTGCTACTCGTGCTATATTTGCTGAAAGCTTAAAAAGCGAGGTAGCCATGAGAATACTTCCCCTGCTTTTATTCCTTATCCTAACTCTTGCAAGTTTCACGTGGGCGGAGTCAACAGTCAACTGTCACTGTTTCCAAGATCGGGCGTATGATCCACAACGTGCCTATGCGGCTGATCCCTATTTTCTAGCGACCACCCAAAATGCTCTCTTGGCGAACCTGTTTGGTCTAAGTAAGAAGGACGTGGTACGTGCCAAGATGGGTGGTGCTAGCGGAGACAGCTTGTGGGTCGGTCATTACCTGGCGAAAAAGAGCGGTAAGACACTTGATGAGATCAAACCTCTCTTTTCAACAGGAGAAGGCTGGGGTTCGGTTGTTAAGCAACTAAACATCGACCCTGAACAACTTGGCCCTCTTTTCGTGACGGCTCTCAATGACAAACAAAAGTTGGCGACGATTGTGGTCGATGAGCAGTTGACGGAGAATCTCGATGTGGAAAAGTTGCAGTTACAACAGTTGCGCGGCCAGGGAGCGGACAATCAACAAACGGTTATTGCGGTTTTCCTTGGCCATTTGAGTAATCCGGAACCAGTCGAGCTATTTAGTCAAGTTGAGGACGGGCAGTCCAGTTGGGGGAATTTACTCGCTGAACAAGGTCTTTTTAATGGCTCTGAAATCGAGGAGAAATGGCGCCAAATCCTCAGTAAAAACAAGTAAAATATGTTTATAGAAGAGGTTTCTGTGGTTGGAAGAATTCTTATAAGTCACGACTTCTGAGAAGAAAATCGGCTTCTTATTGATCGACATATTTAAGAAGCTCTTTAATCCGTAAAATGATGGCTACCTGGTAACGGATGGTCATTTACTATTTATCAGGGGTAGTAGATTTTTGTGTTTTTGCGAATCTAGAGACTTCAAAGCAATCCGAGAAGATAAATAAAAAGCGCATCACTTTGACATCCCTCGATGGCTGAGCTAGATTGACCAACGTCTTATTTATGTAGGTATCTGAGAGTGCTGGGGGGATAACGACTTACGATACAAGCCATCTGCATGACTGCGGGTGGTTTTTTGTTGAAGGTTTTAAAGGCGTCTCCAGATTCATTTGCCCGTTTTTCAAATGGGTTTATCTCTTAACCATACCAATTGGTCAATATTATGATTCAATACATCAAAAGCAGAATCGGACTCAAGCTGTTCCTTGCCTTTACCACCGCTCTGGTCACCTGCATTTTCTTAGTTGTTCTCTTCAATACTTTTTTT
>JAOUDB010000393.1 GCA_029859485.1 Desulfuromonadales bacterium
GTGACCACTTTTTGATCCGGGAACATTGCAACAACGCGTCTCTTCGATTCCTCGGCAATGGCCCTTTCTGTCTCATTGGCGACAAAAATGGCCGCCAGGTAACTGTGGCCTTTATCACAGAATTGTCCGCGATCATCAAAGGGGTCGATATTCACCCAGTAATGATCGAGCAGTTGCTGGTAGCTCACCTGGTTCGGATCGTAGGTTATTTCGACCGCTTCGTAGTGCCCTGCATGGTTGCCGTTGTAGGTTGGGTCTTTCAATGTTCCGCCGGTAAATCCGGAGACCACATCGGTGACGCCTTCAAGTTTTTCAAAATCTGCCTCCATGCACCAGAAGCATCCTCCAGCCAGGGTCGTTTTGTCGGCCAGAGCATGCGTGGCAAAAATGAGCGAGATGATTAATAGGAAAAGGATCCGTGTGTAGTTCATAAGACCTCCTGGTGTATGGAGATTAAGTTGTTAAAAATGCTCTGGCTGACTATGGTCCAAGCCTTGCCTGCTATTTGAACAAGTTCGCGTATTCTGCGTAACCTTCTTTCACCAAATCGGCTTTCGGGATAAAACGCAGAGCCGCGGAATTCATGCAGTATCGCAGTCCGGTAGGTGCTGGACCGTCGTTGAACACGTGACCAAGATGCGCATCGGCGTCTTTGCTGCGGACCTCTGTTCGCACAGAGAAGAAGCTGCGGTCTTCCTTCTCAACGATCTGGTCAGGCTCCAACGGTTGGGTGAAGCTCGGCCAGCCCGTTCCGGACTCATACTTGTCGTTGGAACTGAACAGCGCTTTGCCGGAGATGACATCGACATAAATTCCCTGCTCATGATTATTCCAATAGCTATTGTTGAACGGCGGCTCGGTTCCATCCTGTCGAGTGACCTTGTACTGCAACGGGGTGAGACGAGCGCGGAGTTCCTGATCTGTGGGTATTGTGGTCTGTCCCATATTCATCTCATCTTTCTTCATAGGCATATCGTTGTCTTTCATCATATCACCTGATTTCATCTTCATGTCGTCGTGCCGCATTGATTGCGCCGTTGCAATGTCATCTGACGTGTCCATCTTCTCGTCCATGCTTTTGCTTTGCACCTGAACAAATCCGATCATAACCAGGGTCATGCTGAGAATTGTTATCGTAATAATTTTCATAACTTCCTCCATTTATTATTCAGCCGTTATGCTGGTTTGGTTTTTATATGGCTGAAGTATAGCGGAGCTGTTTAAGGGCTGATTAAGGAACATGTAAAGATTTGATGAAGTTTGAAAGGGAATGTGGAAAATCTGTGGCACGTGGGACGAGGAAAAGTGGAAGATGATGGCATGGGAAAAGTTGCTTTTCTGCTTGGGGACACATCACGTAGTGTCCCCATCTCTACGCATCCAGATCAATCGTCAAGAATTCTTCCTGCGCCATCATAGCCCACTGCATTTTTTTATCCAGGGGTTCGGATGAAATAAGGCAGGAGTTATCCGAGAATGCCTTGTAGAGAGAATAGTAGTCCGGTTCCTTGGCGTAATCACGATAAGCGAAGAACCTCAAACCATCGCTGAACAGGCAGTTCATAGCCGAATATCTGTGCTTGCGCTTGATAAGTGCAGCCGAATCAAGAAAATCCCGGCCCAAGTCCTGACCATTGCCACTCATAACGTGATAGAAGAAAACCTCGGTATCGAGTGCATCTGTTCCGAGACCCGGCAGGGTGATGTCGGGCAATAGGGCCTGGTAGTCGTAGACCACTCCGTTGTGGAAGAACACGTTGTTGTCGATGAGGAAAGGATGGGCGTGCCGGGCGCTGAATTTGTCGTCCCAGGCGGATTTGCGCAGGTGGAGAATCATTAAAGGCGAACTCTTCAACGTGCAGAGTATGTCGATGGCCTTGTTGGTCTCTTGCAAAAGACTTACGCCGCTTTTATGAACGACCAGTTGTCCTTCCTGATAGAAGGCCAAGCCCCAGCCATCTTCATGTCCGGGCGGGTCTTCGTCCATGACCACGCCGCTACGCGCGAGCTCGCAGAACCGTTCAACGATCTTATGATGTTTTGAATAGTCGAATTTGGTGATACCCAGAACTCTGCACATTCAGGAGCCTCTCGGACTAGCCATGAGCCTGCAAACGAGCCAAAAGCTGCCCTCAAAAATCCGATTTTCCGCTTCGCCCCGCATAGTCCGTCAGGCTCCTAGAAAAACCACTTCGCAACGAAGACGGCAATAACGATGCCTATAAAGTCCGCAACCAGACAGACCGGCACAAGATAACGGGTTTTCCTGATGCTGACGGAGCCAAGATAAACGGCCAGCACATAAAAAGTGGTTTCTGCGCTACCCATGATTATCGCTGACATGTGGGTGGCCATGGAGTCGGAGCCGGTGGTGGTGACGATATCGGTAAAAAGTGCGGTCGAGGCACTTCCGGAGAGAGGTTTCATGACCGCCATGGATAAGGCTTCGATCGGGATGTCCAGGAAAGCGAACACGCTGTAAAAGGCATCCCTGACATAGTCGAAAGCGCCTGATGCCTGGAACCCTTTAATGGCCACGAAGATGGTTAAAAGGTAGGGGAAAATATTCAGGATAATGGCCGGTCCTTCTTTGGCCCCGGTAACGAAGGAATCATAGACCCTGACCTTCTTCAAGGTTCCATAAAGGACCGTAAAGAGAATGAAAAGCGGAATGATGAGTAGCGAGAGGTATTCGACGTTCTCTATCATCTGAATATCCTCCTGAACGCAGCCAGCACCAGCAGCGCCGTCATGGTGGAGATCGCGGTGGCGATCAGTATGGGAAACACAACCGCGGCCGGATTTCGATGTCCGTAGCTGGCAAGTATGCCGATCACGGAGAAGGGGATCAGCTGGATACTGGCGGTGTTAATGACGATGAACGTCATCATCTCAGGCGTGATGGTGCCTTTGTCCTCATTGAGCCCATCGAGTTCCTGCATGGCCTTGATCCCCAGCGGTGTGGCGGCATTGCCGAGCCCGAACAGGTTGGCCAGGACGTTTAAGGTGATGGCCGTAATGGATGGATGATCACCGGGGATGTTTTTGAACAACCGGGAAATAATCGGCTTGAACAGATGCGCGATCCGGTAGATCAGGCCGGAGTCTTCCAGGATTCTGGTGATCCCCATCCAGACCGAGACGATGCCAAGGAGATAAAGCGAGATCTCCACGGCCGCTTTTGCGCCATCGAAGATCGATTTGGTGAACGCCTCCAGGTTGCCGGTAAAAATGGCGAAGACGATACTGACGCAGATCATGATCAGCCAGAGTATGTTCATGGGTTCCTTCCGGGGAAAGACATTTTTCTTATCACGAGCTGCTTTTTGTCCGTGTCCAGCTCAACCTTGGCGCCGATCGGCAAGGTGATCTTGTTCGCGACATGGCCGATGTAAGGACAATGCACAAC
>JAOUDB010000394.1 GCA_029859485.1 Desulfuromonadales bacterium
TCGCCCGCCAGGCTTCAGGCCATTTACCTTTGACGATGACGGTACAGATTACCGACACCCGCCGCTCCGTGCGTCTCAGACAGTTGACCGGTGGTCGCATGGAGGCTGCTCCAGGTTAAAAGAGTCGTGACAAGCTCACGCCGTGGAAAACTCTGTGGATAAGGTTGATAACTCCCATTGAACCGGGTAAAAATCATTAAAAAAATGAAAACCCGCCGCATAAGCAAAGTTCATGCATTGCACACCCTGGATCGTCTGGAAGCAAGCTATCCGGACGCTCATTGTGCCCTCTTGCATGACAACCCATGGCAACTTCTGATAGCGACAATTCTCTCGGCGCAGTGTACAGATGTGAGGGTTAACATGGTGACACCGGTTCTTTTCAATCGCTTTCCAGATCCTTGGAGTCTGGCGCAGGCAGAGCTTGGTGACGTTGAGGAGTTAATCCACTCGACCGGGTTCTTTCGCAACAAGGCAAAGAGTCTGATCGGATGTTCGAGGGCGCTGGTTGAAGAACATCAGGGGATGGTTCCGCAAGAGATGTCCGCACTGGTTGCCTTGCCCGGGGTTGGTCGTAAAACCGCCAACGTGGTTTTGGGCAATGCCTTTGCTACGCCTGGGATGGTGGTGGATACCCACGTCGGTCGAATCGCCGGGCGCCTGGGATGGGTTACGGTGCGCACCGCAGAAGGCATTGAAAAGCAGCTCTGCAAGTTGCTGCCGAAAGAGCGTTGGACGCAGGCCGCACATGTCCTGATCTTTCACGGTCGGCAATGTTGTCAGGCGCAGACTGCCTGGTGTTCGAATTGCCCGGTTGTGGATCGATGTCCGCAGGTTGGGGTTGGGCGGCAGAAGTAGGGGTAAGATAAAACAATCAAAAAAGGGACACGGCATTAGTCGTGTCCCTTTTTACATAAAACCATGATGAAAATTTAAAGCTCATCCATATCCAGTCGGAAAAAGTCCTTTGCCTCAGGTGTCTTCTCATCGAGCGCATAACGAACCGGAGCGGTATTGGGCGCAAAAGCCTCAATTAAGATGTCCTGGCTGTCTTCGGGCGCAAGTAGACCAGTGAGTGGATCAATGGGCCGAAATAGGATGCTGTCCGGGACAGGAAAATGTTCAACCGTCATATCCTTGGTTGCCTCGAGCATGAATGCGACCCAGGCGGGAGCCGCTGCTTTTGAGCCGGTTTCTTGCTTGCCGAGCGGACGTTCCAAGTCGTAACCGACCCAGGAGACGGCAAGCAGCTGATTGACGTAGCCGATGAACCAGGCATCCTTGAGATCGTTCGTGGTGCCGGTTTTGCCGGCGGTGGGGCGTTTCAAGCTTCTGGCACGCCAACCAGTGCCATTTTGCACGACACTCTCAAGGAGGTTGGTGGTCAGGTAGGCTGTTTCGGGGCTGATAACGCGGTTGCGGGATTGGCCGATCAGCTTCTGACCACTCACCGGTCCTGCCGGGAAGTCTGCCGGGTCGTTCGATTCAATCACCTTGCCATCACGATCGAGAACCTTGTTGATGTAGGTCGGCGCTACGCGCACACCGCCGTTGGCGAGCACCGAGTAGCTGCGTGCCAGTTCCATCGGGGTTAACGCCGAAGAGCCAAGACCAAGGGTCAAGTCTTCGGCAAGATCCGATTCAATGCCGAGTTTGCGGGCGTAGTTGGCCGCGTAGCGGACGCCGATATCCTCAAGGATTTTAATTGTGATGACGTTGTAAGACTTGGCCAAAGCGGTTCGCAGAGGAACCGGCCCGTAGAAGCGCTTCGAGTAATTCTTCGGCTTCCATTCCTTGATTTCACCACTCTCAAGGCGTTCTTTGTAGATCAAGGGAGTATCGAGAATCACGGTGGCCGGCGTATAGCCTTTGTCAAGTGCTGATGCGTAGATCAGGGGCTTCATCGCTGAGCCGGGCAGGCGTCGGGCCTGGAGAACCCGGTTGAACTGACTGGTGCGGAAGTCGTAACCACCGACCATGACCTTGATCTGTCCTGTGTGAGGATCCATGGCCAGCAGAGCGCCCTGGGCTTGCGGCTCTTGCTCAAGGCTTAGCAGCCAGGGGTCTTCTGCCGGGATATTGAGGATACGCACCTGGATCCTGGAACCAAGCGGCAGGCGTGTTGCTTGCTCATTGGCGTTGCCGCTTGCTGTTTCGGTGCGTTTGACCTGCTGGATCGGGCCGGCCCATTCGCTTTCCTTGAGCAAGATGCGCCCTTCCCGGTCAGCAAAGCGAAGGTGCAAACTCTTTTTGTCAGAACCACTGACGACGGCCTCGATGAAATCATCAACCTGGGGTGTCTTTTCAGCAAAGGATGCAACCTGTTCACTCAGGAAAAGCTCTTCTTCTTCAGGAGTCAAAACAGCAAGTGGGCCGCGGTAGCCCCGGCGTTTGTCATGATCACGCAGGTTGGCTTGCACCGCCGCCTGGGCGGCAAGCTGCATCTGCAGGTTCATGCTGGTCTGTACTTCGAGGCCGCCACGGTAGAGTTGTTCTTCACCGTAGGTGTCTTCAAGGTAGCGCCGAACCTGTTCGGTGAAATAAGCCGCGTTAGTCAGGTGTTGATTGATGCGCGGGCGAATGACGAGCTCTTGCGCCGCAGCCTGGTCTGCTTCTTCCTGGGTGATGAAGCCCTCGCTGACCATGCGGCCTAGAACGTAAACTTGCCGATCCTTGGCGCGCTCATAATGACGGTAAGGGGAATAGCGACTAGGAGCTTTCGGTAAGCCAGCGAGGATACTGCACTCGGCGAGAGTCAGGTTCTCGACATCTTTGTCGAAATAGTTCTCGGCCGCAGCCTGCACGCCGTGGGCACCATGACCGAGAAAGATCTGGTTGAGGTAGAGGTAGAGAATTTCTTCTTTGGAGAGACGTTTTTCCATGCGATAAGCAAGAATAGCCTCTTTAAACTTGCGCTTGAACTTGCGCTCCGGGGTCAGTAAAAGACTTTTCGCGACCTGCTGGGTGATCGTGCTGCCGCCCTGAACAATGCCGCCCGCTTTAATATTCTTGATCGCTGCTCGGATAATCGAAACGATGTCGATGCCCTGGTGTTTGAAGAAGTTTGCATCTTCTGCCGCAACAAAGGCCTGAACGAGTTGTTTCGGCATCTTTGACACTGGCGCGATGATTCTGCGCTCCTCGAACAGTTCGGCAATAACCGAGCCATCGTCGCTGAGCACGCGGGTGATAATTGGCGGGCGATAGTCTGCAAGGGTATCGACCTTGGGCAAAGACTTGGAGATGTAGAGGTATGCGCCTACCGGTATCAAAATGGCGAGCAGCAGGCCAAGCAGACCCAGGGCCAACAGGGTTCGGGTCAGGATGGTAAGCAATGATTTTTTCTGTTTTTCTTTCTGTTTTGGCATATAACCCTCGATTGAGCCTGATATCTCTACAT
>JAOUDB010000395.1 GCA_029859485.1 Desulfuromonadales bacterium
TTGAGACAGAATCCCCACGTTTCTTGACCGGGATCACCAAAACCCATGGGATTACGGTGAGCGTCGGTGTTGCTGCACTTCCTGACCATGGTGCGGATACACAGTCTTTGTTGCAAAAAGTGGATGATTTAATGTATCAGGCCAAGAAGGACGGCAAGAACAAGGTTTATTTTGATCTGAAATAGTGATCCCTTTTGTGCTCGATTAATGTTGAGTGTTAGATAATCAATATGGCCTCTGAACGAATTCTTGTAGTTGATGATGAAGACGGCATGCGCCGCCTGTTAAGCCGTGTTCTGACCCGTGAAGGCTACGAAACTTCTGCTGTGGGCAGCGGCGCTGAAGCGCTACGTCTGGTTGCCAGCGAACGTTTTGATCTTGTGGTCACCGATATCAAAATGCCGGAAATGGATGGCTTGCAACTGCTCGCAGAGCTTAAGGAGTATGAGCCCTCGCTGCCGATTATCGTGATTACGGCTTACGGCACGATCGAGAATGCGGTGCAGGCGCTGCGCTCCGGAGCCTACGACTATATTGCCAAACCTTTTGAGAATGATGAGATCAAGCTGACCGTCGCCAAGGCTTTTGAACGCGAACGCCTCTTGGCTGAGAACCGTTACCTGCATGCGGAACTGGAGGGGCGTTACGATTTTTCCGGCATAGTCGGTGGCTCTCTCGCCATGCAGCAGGTTTACGACATGGCCTCCTCCGTTGCGGTCAGTAACGCTAACGTCATGATCACCGGTGAATCGGGCACAGGTAAAGAACTGCTGGCCCGCTCCATTCACTATAGCTCTCTGCGCAAGGAGAAACCGTTTGTTGTCTTGAACTGCGCGGCTATCTCTGAAGGTGTTCTGGAAAGCGAACTTTTCGGCCACGAGAAGGGTGCATTCAGTGGCGCTCTCGATACCCGCAAGGGCCGTTTTGAGAGGGCCGATCAGGGCACCCTTTTCATCGACGAAGTCGCCGAGATGAGCATGGCCGCACAGGTCAAACTGCTGCGGGTGATCCAGGAACACGAGTTCGAGCGCGTTGGTGGCAACAAGACGATCAGCGTTGATGTTCGGATCGTGGCCGCGACCAACAAAAAGCTGGAGGACCTGGTCAAGGACGGCAACTTTCGGGAAGATCTTTATTACCGCTTGAACGTTGTTAACATCAACGTCCCACCGCTGCGCTCGAGGCGTGAAGACGTTGAACCCCTATCGCGGTTCTTTCTGGAGAAATACACAGCGGAAACGGGCAAGAAGATTACCGATCTGTCCCCACGGGCTCTTAGTTGCCTGCTTGCCCATGATTGGCCGGGTAACGTGCGTGAGTTGCAGAACGCCATAGAGCGAGCCGTAGTTCTCTCCAAGGGGAGTGTTCTGACGCCGCGTGATTTCCCGCAAGGCATGCAGGGGGATGACCAGATCTGCCTGCAAATCCCTGAAAAGGGCGGCAGCCTGACCGACATCCTCGAAGACCTTGAAAGGCAACTGATCATCCAGACGCTGCAAAGGGAAGAGGGGTCACAGACCCGGGCGGCCGAAACTCTCGGTATTAAACGAACGACCTTGCGTTACAAGATGGAAAAGTATCGCATGATTGATTGACCCCACGACGGAAACTTGTCTTTCCTTCCTCTTGAGAGACAACTCCTTGTACGTCATCCTGTTGAAATCGCACACTTTTCGCCCTTTTTTCTGGTACGTTCCTTGCTGAGAATAATTGTGGCCCTCTGTTGAGCTCGGGGCCCTGTTTTCAAATCAAGGAATCTGCCGTGTCGCGTTTGTCGCTTATCTCTTTACCTCTTTTTGCAGTTTTGCTGCTGTGCCTTTCTGGTTGCGGTGACGTGCCTGTCGATCAAACCTATGCGCTTTGGCTCGAAAAGGCACCGACAGATTCGGACTGGAATCGGGCTTTGCCCCGCCCGGTTCTAGTCAGAGGAGGGCGCCCTCACAAGCTGCAAACCTTTACCGATATTGATGAGGATACGGTTCATACCTCAACCGCGTCGTGTCATCATGGCTCGCGAATCCCTGAACCTGTTCCCGTCGATGTCAGGGCATTTTATACCGACCGTGAACTTTTCCTGCGCTTGAGCTGGCAAGATGCAACCCGTGACCAGTCAATGTTTGATTGGCAGTTCGATGGTGAGTCCTGGCAGAATACCGGTCAGTTGGAAGACGGTTTCGGTCTGCTCTGGGACGCCAAAGGGCAGTTCAACAACTTCTCCTGTTCTTATGCTTGCCACATCAGCGACTTTGGCGTAAATAAAGCCAACTTCCATGCCTCCAACAAGATGCGCATGGCTCAGGAAAAAAGCTGGCTTGACCTCTGGAACTGGAAAGCCGCTCGCACAGCCCTGCTTGGCTTCGCCGACGATCGCTTCCTTGACATTGAGGGCATGCACGGTGACACTCCCGGAGAGCTTTTTACCGAGAATTCCCGTGCCCGTTTGAATGGCGGCCTCGAAATCAAGCCGTTTGCGGAAGGTGACGCGCCTGTTTATGATGCAGAGAGGCTGCCGGCCGATGAGGGCTTTCGGCCACCGGGAACTCGGGCTCCAGGTTACCTGATCAAACGACCGGTCGGTGGTCGTGCTGATGTCTCTGCCGTAACGCGTTATGAGAATGGCCGCTGGATAGTCACTTTGCGAAGAGCTCTGCAAACAGGTGACCCGCGCGATGTTGTCTTTGTCCCCGGTGATGAAATGGGCGTGGCCTTCGGTCTGGCCCTTATGGATCATTCCCTTTATGAACATTATGCTTCGAGTACTGTTGAACGACT
This sequence comes from Desulfuromonadales bacterium, assembly GCA_029859485.1. Lineage (GTDB taxonomy): Bacteria > Desulfobacterota > Desulfuromonadia > Desulfuromonadales > BM103 > M0040. The sequence goes on from JAOUDB010000395.1 coordinate 2,773, forward strand.
GGTGCTGCTTAAACCGTGAAAACGATTCTTTGGAGAGTTAAATTGAAGAAAATGCGTCTGCTCAGTGTTTTGGTTTCAAGTCTTCTGCTTATCTGTCTTGTCGGTTGTGGCAATCAGGATGCTGCTGAAGAGAAGTCTTCCGCCGGAAAGGGCAAGCTACAAGGGCAAATAACCATGCCTTTAGAAGGTGTCCGTCTGTATATCTATCAGCCTGGTATGGATCTCTATGGCCCAGCTTTTGCGATTTCTTCAGCAACGACAGAAGACGGTGCCTTTGATATCGAGTTGCCTGATGGTGACTACGTGGTGGTTGCCAGAAAGCGCGCCGGGGGTGAAGAGTCCGGGCCTGTTGTTGCAGGAGATAATCGTTCCGAGTTCATCCGGGTGACTGTTAAGGGTGGCGTTGTTGACCTGCAGGTCTCTGCTCCGATCAAGATTGGCGACAAGCGTAACTTTACAGGAGATGTCGACGAATCCAGAACTGGCCTTGCCGGCAAAGTTATGGACAGCGACGGTCAGCCTGTGATCGATGCAAGGGTTCATGTTTATGACCACGTGCAGATGTCAGAGCGTCCCAAGTTCGTCTCCGAGAAGACTGGCCCTGACGGCAGTTACCTGATCTAT
>JAOUDB010000396.1 GCA_029859485.1 Desulfuromonadales bacterium
ATCCCGCCCTTCTCTATTTGATTCTTGTGTTCTGCCGATCTACTTCTCTGCTTTTTCTTCCTCAGCAGGTGCTTCCTCAGCAGGTGCTTCCTCAGCAGGTGCTTCCTCAGCAGGTGCTTCCTCGACAGGAGTCTCCTCAACTGGGGCTTCTACCTTTTTAGCAACCTTCTTCGCAGGAGCCTTTTTCTTTTTCGGCTTGGCGACCACTTCCTCTTCGACCAGCTCGATCATAGAGAGAGCAGCGTTATCACCTGCACGATGACCAAGCTTGATGATCCTCGTATAACCACCAGGACGATCAGCGTAGCGAGGCGCAATCGTATCGACCAGCTTAGCAGTTGTTTTATTGTCACGCACAACCTGCATGATCAGGCGGCGTGAATGGAGATCACCGCGTCTTGCCATGGTGATCAGCTTCTCAGCCATCTTGCGCAGTTCCTTGGCGCGAGCGTCCGTAGTGGTGATTTTTTCACAATCGAAAAATGAAGTCACCATGTTACGCATCATGGCTTTACGGTGGCTGGTATTACGTCCCAGCTTTCTTCCTGTTTTTCTATGGCGCATTGCTATCTGTTCCTTTCTCCGGGTAACATCCCGTTAAGGGTTGCCCCTAGAGTTCTTCTTCGCTCTTTTCGATCATCTTGAGATATTCCGGGTCCGGGAAGCCTTCGATAGACAAGCCCAGAGTTAAGCCCATTTCTGAGAGAATATCCTTGATTTCATTAAGTGACTTACGGCCGAAGTTCTGTGTCTTCAACATTTCAGCTTCGGACTTCTGCACCAACTCACCGATCAGACGGATGTTGGCGTTTTTCAGACAGTTAGCACTACGCACCGACAGTTCAAGTTCATCGACACGACGGTAAAGATTCTCGTTGATCGGTTGCTTGGCACCGACTTCTTCATCAGTTTCTTCAGGCTCGAGTGCCTCGTCAAAGTTGATAAAGAGTTGGACTTGTTCCTTGACGATCTTGGCTGCATAAGCAAGAGCATCATCAGGCCTGACACTGGCGTTGGTATGAATCTCCAAAATCAGCTTGTCGTAATCAGTCACCTGGCCAACACGAGCATTGGTTACCGTATAGTTGACTTTCTTGATCGGCGAGAAGAGCGCGTCGATAGGGATGGTGCCAACCGGAGCCTTTTCATCACGGTTCCGCTCAGCGGGACCGTAACCTTTGCCCATGGTCACGACCATGTCCATTTCGATCTCTGCTTCTTTACCACAAGTCGCAATGAAGTGATCAGGATTCAAAATTTCGACATTCGAATCAGTGATGATATCTCCGGCCTTGATAACACCAGCACCTTTTTTAACAATGCGGATATTACGCGGCTCATGACCATGAAGTTTGATCAGGACACCCTTCAGGTTAAGGATGATGTCCGTCACATCCTGTGTCACACCAGGAACAGTGGAGAATTCATGCAGAACACCCTTAATACGAACTGAGGTGATTGCCGCCCCCTGCAGCGAGGAGAGCAAAACCCGGCGCAGGGCATTACCCATGGTCGTACCGAAGCCACGTTCAAATGGCTCCGCTGAGAACTTGCCATAAGTGGCAGTCAGCGTTTCGGCATCAACCTGGAGACGCTTGGGTTTGATCAGTTCTCTCCAGTTTTTAAACATGCGATTCCTCCGTTTGAGGTTTCTCTATAAAGTTACAAATCGCCAGATGAATCTGTCGGTTACTTGGAATAAAGTTCGACAATCAGGTGTTCCTGGAAGCTTGGCGTAGTCATCTCAGCGCGTACAGGCAAAGTCTTGACAGTTCCCTGAAATGCATCCCGGGTCAACTCGACCCAAGAGGGGATACCGCGGCGCATGACACCATCGAGAGCCTCGTTAACACGAACAATCTTACGACTCTTCTCACGCAACTCAACTACATCACCGGGACGCACGAGGTACGACGGGATATTCACCCTGCGACCGTTAACCAGAAAGTGGTTGTGTCGTACAAGCTGGCGGGCCTCACTACGTGACGTAGCAAATCCCATCCGATAAACCATGCTGTCAAGGCGACGCTCGAGAAGAACCAGCAGGTTCTCGCCAGTAACACCCCTCATACGGTCAGCTTCTTTAAAATAGTCACGGAATTGCTTCTCAAGCAGACCATAGGTACGCTTGACACGCTGCTTTTCACGTAACTGAGTGCCGTAATCGGAAACCTTGATACGACCCTGGCCATGTTGACCGGGAGCATAGTTGCGGCGTTCCAGGGCGCACTTGTCTGTGTAACAACGGTCGCCTTTCAGGAACAACTTCATATTTTCCCGCCGGCACATGCGGCAAACGGGTCCAGTGTGTCTCGCCAACGTTCGTCCTCCTTAATGTCTGGTTAGACTCTTCTACGCTTGGGTGGACGGCACCCGTTATGCGGTATCGGAGTGACATCCTTGATCATAGTGATTGTCAAGCCTACTGACTGCAAGGCACGCAGGGCAGACTCACGACCGGAGCCGGGGCCTTTGACCCAGACCTCGACACTGCGTAATCCATGCTCCTGAGCTTTCTTTGCTGCATCTTCGGCGGCCATCTGGGCTGCAAAAGGAGTACTTTTACGACTCCCTCGAAAGCCCTTGGATCCGGAGGTACACCATGAAATCACGTTGCCGGTCACATCTGTGATCGTAATGATCGTATTGTTGAACGTCGCCTGGATATGAGCAATTCCATTTGGGACATTCTTCTTTTCACCTTTTTTGCGTACGCGTTTACCAGGCTTAGCCATGGTTCCTCCTGATTACTTCTTCTTACCAGCGACGGTCTTGCGTGGACCCTTACGGGTTCTTGCGTTGGTCTTGGTCTTCTGTCCACGCACAGGTAAACCTCTACGATGGCGCAGACCACGATAACAACCGAGATCCATAAGTCGCTTAATGTTCATTGTCACTTCGCGACGCAGGTCACCTTCAACCTTGCAATCACTGTCAATAACCTTACGGATCTTGGCTACTTCTTCCTCAGTCAAATTATCTGAACGAGTGTTGAAGTCAACACCAGCCTTGGACAATATATCCTGGGATGACGAGCGACCTACACCAAAGATGTATGTCAGCGCTATCTCAATCCGTTTGTTTCTGGGTAAATCGATACCAGCGATACGAGCCAATGTCCGATCCTCCTAAAATACTTAACCTTGTCTCTGTTTATGCTTGGGATTTTCACAGATAACCCTGAGAATGCCCTTGCGCTTAATTACCTTGCACTTGTCACAAATTGTTTTAACTGATGATCGAACTTTCATGTTTCTTTCCTTTTGAACCGTTTCGGTAACAACCCCGTAGGGTTAACCGTCACTGCCTATACCTGCGTTAATATCTCAGGACCGTTATCAGTAATGGCTACTGTATGTTCAAAATGGGCAGAACGTTTACCATCTTGCGT
>JAOUDB010000397.1 GCA_029859485.1 Desulfuromonadales bacterium
TCCTGCATCAAGCCAAGAGCAGCGAGTGCTGTGGCTAAGCCCATCATTATAATAAAATCGATGTTCCAGCTCGCACTCTTCTCGAAATGCTGGACTAACTCAATACGGCCCTCGCGGTCGAGCGTAGGAAATAGGGGAAACCTCTCTCGATCAGTTGAATTATTGTTGGACATAAGCCCTCTCTTTTTAAATTTTTGCTCGGATTAAAAAGTCCAAATGACAAGGGAGATCCTCTTTTATAGTCAGCGGCTTTCAATGCAAATCTTACATTGCTTTCAAGTAGTTACAACTTGAGTGATAGGAAAAAGTGCGGTAATCCTTAAACACGGTGGAACATCACGACCAAAAGAATAAGGCACCAGCCACGATTACGTGCTGATACCTTTCTTTAAATAGCGCTTTCAAAAAAAAGAACTCCCAAACTCTGATCCGAAGAGGGGTGCTCGTTTCTTCTTTGTCCTCCTAAACTATTTGGAATGCTAGAATTTGGTAGAGGTGAACGACTGATTTATAAGAAAGAATTTTGAGTACAGCGGGGGTGCTAAAGTCGGAGGGGCAGAGTTTTTATAAATCCTACTGTATTGCTTGGCGCGATTGAACTCGACAAAACTGCGAAATTATTACCACCCCTGATAAACAATAAATGGCCACCCGGAGTTGATCCAGGTGGCCATCATCTTGTCGGCACAATTTATGTTAGAGTTGGAATGTAGTAGCGGGCCAATAAAAAGGCCAACTACCTGATCATCTTCCAAGGAGAGCAAAATGGATAACATCAGCTTCAAGGCCATGGTCGTAACTGAAGTCTCAGACAAACAATTCGTTCGTGAGATTAAACAAAAGCATATTGATGATTTGCCTGCGGGTGATGTGTTAATCAATGTTCAATATTCATCTCTAAACTATAAAGATGCCCTCTCTGCCTCAGGCAACAAAGGTGTTACGAAAAAATATCCTCACACGCCAGGGATCGATGCCGCCGGCGTGGTGGAAGAAAGTAGCAGTCCTAAATTTAAATCAGGAGAACAGGTTCTAGTTACTGGCTATGACCTCGGAATGAACACACCTGGGGGATATGCAGAATATATTCGCGTACCGGAAAATTGGGTTGTCAAATTGCCAGAAAACCTGACTTTACGTGAGAGCATGATCTACGGAACCGCCGGGTTTACCGCCGCCCTCTCATGCTTCAAATTGATAAACAGTGGCATTACCCCCGACAAAGGGCCGGTCCTTGTGACAGGGGCTACGGGCGGTGTGGGCAGTATCGCCTTATCAATTCTGGTGAAAAGTGGCTACGAGGTGGTTGCGGTAAACGGCATTGTCGATGAAGCGGAGTACCTTCTTGAACTCGGCGCCAAGGAGGTAATTAGCATTGAAGAGGCCGATGATCAGAGTGGCCGTCCACTTTTGAAACCACGCTGGGCCGGTGCCATTGATACGGTTGCCGGTAACGTACTTTCTACGGCTATCAAAACAACCCAGTATGGAGGAGCCGTAACCTGCTGCGGAAATGTCGGGGCTGCCGAGCTTCACTCCTCGATTTTCCCATTCATAATAAACGGTATTACCTTACTAGGCGTTGACTCGGTGAACTGCCCTGTGGATATGCGCATGAAAGTCTGGAATAAGGTCGCCTCTGATTGGAAGCTGGACCGTCTTGAAAAGATCACTACCGAACTACCCTCTTTGGAAGCATTGGAGGAACGTATTGGACTGATTCTTGAGGGGAAAAGCAGGGGTAGAGCAATCGTCAAAGTTCCAGGATAAACAACGTGACGGCCTCCTTGTACTGCAGAGACTTCGGGAACAGGGGCTGAGAACCCAATCACCCATACCAATGACGAGTATTCTCAGTTGTCTTATGTTTTAAGAACAAATTTCAACCAGGTAGGGAGCTTGATTCTTGCGAGAGGATATTTTACTGTTTATCCTCTCGCATTGTTTTGAGGGCTCTAAACTTAACCAACCGCATCAATTCTTACGAACCATGACATTTAAGAAAGGCCACCAAGAAATAGATCTTGATGGCCATGATGGATTCTTCTGAAGCAACTTGACAGATTACTAGAAATTTCTAAATGCTGTTGAACATGCATCAGGAATCTGGTCTGCATAATATTTCTCTTGTTTGCCATATAATTCTATGGATAAGAAATCTTTATCTACGCTAATAACTCGAGCCTTTGCACCGGTCCTAATTATAAATGCCGGCTTGCCTTTTTCGATATAGACCTTACCTGCGGTAGTTCCAGAACTGGGCGACAGACACACCAAGAGATTACCATCTTCTTTAATCTTTATTGATCTGCGCCCTATATCGGTTTCCGCAGTCCACTCGCCAACATAGGCCGCAGAAGGGTCTGCATGAATATTTTGTTCGTAGTATTGATTATCGGCAGTGTCTCTCTGGTATTGGTTGAAATTACATCCCGCAAGAAGGACAATTAAAACAAGGCTTAAGTTGAAGTAATTCACTATATTCCCCATAACATCAATGATTGGTATTGATAACTAATTTCTGGCATTTATAGAGCGAGACAAACGATAACAAAATTTACAAACATTTCAATGTGGTTATCCTCCCAGATGTATCCCAAAGATCACATCCCGTGAGGGCCTCCAGGGCCAACACAGGACTTAGGTCCAGCCAGATAAGCAGTGGTGCGCAGATTGGAACCCAGTCACCCCTTTTGCTATTTATCCCCTCGCATTGTTTGGTGATGATCAGATTGGCTGAAATGCGAAATTCTCACAACCCCTGATATTTGATAAAAAAAGCCCCACAGTCAGGAGGGGGAGGAGACCGTGGGGCAAAGGGTTTCTATGGGTTTTGCTTAGGAGGTAGAACATGAAGAACTATGTTCTGGCTGATATATTACTCTTTTAGTCAGATATGTCAACAGGAAAAACGAAAAAAAAAAGGCCACCAAGGATCGAACCCAGGTGGCCATCATTTTGTCGTCTTAAATGTCTCTATCAATAAGAAACCGGTTTCCTTCTCAGAAGTCGTGACAAATAACAATTCACCAGTATGTTGAAAAAGAATTATCCAATGATAGAGTTGCATGGAGTATCTGATATCTAATATGGAGGTCATTATGAAACGGGTTCTATTGGTTATGCTTATCGTTGGGATCTCTTTGCCAGCACTAGCAACAGACTATGTTGGCTCTGAGAAATGTTTTTCATGTCATGCAGAACAGTTCAACCTTTGGCAGGCAAGTGGGCATCCTTGGAAGCTGAGGAAAGTAGACAAGGCTCGCTATGCAAAGCTGCCATTACCACCAGGATACAGCTGGGATGACATCACTTATGTCATCGGTGGAGCCACTAAAAAAGCAAGATTCATTGACAAAAACGGATACATTATCACAACTGCAA
>JAOUDB010000398.1 GCA_029859485.1 Desulfuromonadales bacterium
TTCAAGAGAGGGCAGAGACTGGCATGGCTCTGTGCGCAAGCTCAATGTCAGTGGTAGCGAGGGGCGAGACCTGACTTTGGTGATGCTCTCCCCACGTGATGAACTGTTAGCCGATGTCAACAGGAGAGTTAAAATCTCCCTTCTTATTACCCTCGGAATTTTACTCATTTCTATTCCATTGGCTTCAGTTGTCGCCAGGATGATTTCAAAGGCTTTAAACAAGCTCGCTGAAGAAGCCGTCTTGATCAGTCGATTTGACTTCAACAGGACTTTACCTCTGCGGTCGAAGATCAAGGAGGTCGATGAACTGGCTCGTTCGATGGAGATGATGAAAAGTACAATTAGCAGGTTTCTTGCCTTGATTAAATCGTTGGCCAGCGAGCAGAATTTTCAAGCCATGCTCGAACAAATCACCGAAGAAACGTTGCATGTCAGTGAAGCAGATGGCGTCTTGACCTGGCTGGTTGATGACGCCACCAAGGCATTGACACCCGTCGCCTTTTATGACCAGGGAAAGGGAAAAGCGGACCTCACAGGTCTGCCGTCATACCCTGTTGATGGGGAGCAGCCCCTGGCGGAAGCCGCCAGACAAGGAAATGTCAGTCAATTGAATCTTCGCAAGAATGACCATGGCGACTTGAGCGTCCTTTTTGAGATCCTTGATGTTGAGACGCTTGCGGTCACCGCTTTTCCTCTATGCAACCGCAAGAACGAGGTTATTGGTCTGTTGTGCCAACTGAACAAAGCGACGGATGAGAACCTGAAAAGTGAAGAGGCCGTTGGTCGCATGGATTTTGTGCGGACCTTCTCCGGCTTTGCCTCGGTTTCACTGGAGAGCAGACATCTGTTGGAGATGCAGAAGCGCTTGCTCGACTCATTTATACTCCTGCTTGCCGGAGCGATAGACGCAAAGTCACCTTATACGGGTGGCCACTGCCAGCGGGTTCCCGTTCTGGTCAAGATGCTGGCAAAGGCCGCCTGCCATGACGAGGGCTTTTTCAAGGACTTCCAGCTTGATGAAGATGGCTGGGAGGCTCTGCACCTCGCCGGCTGGCTGCATGACTGCGGAAAGGTGACTACGCCCGAGTACGTTGTCGACAAAGCAACCAAGCTTGAAACGATCTACGACCGTATCCACGAAGTGCGAACCCGTTTTGAAGTCTTGAAAAGAGATTTGGAGATCAATTACTGGGAACAGGTCGCCAACGGCGCTGACAGTAAGTCCTTGCGGGAAAAGCTGGACCAGGAACTTTTGCAGCTTGATGAAGAGTTCAGTTTTGTCGCGGGGTGCAATCTCGGCGACGAGTTGGTCACCCCGGAACAGGTTGAGCGCCTGGAGCAAATCGCCAAGAGGACCTGGACGCGGACACTTGACGACCGTGTGGGCATCTCCTGGGAGGAGGAGAAGCGCAAGGACAGGTTGCCACGAGCGCCGCTCCCGGTTGAGGAATACCTGCTTGCCGACAGAAATGACCATCTGATCGAACGAACGGAAAACGAAAAGATGTCCGAGGACAATCCCTGGGGATTCAAGATGAAGGTTCCCGAGTACCGTTATAACCAGGGAGAGCTATACAATCTCAAGGTCGAACGGGGGACTCTGACTCCCGAAGAGCGTTACAAGATTGGCGATCATGTCGTGCAGACAATCATGATGCTGGAAAAGCTCCCCTATCCGAAACATCTCAAGGACGTTCCGGCGATCGCAGGAAGCCACCATGAGACAATGCTTGGTCAGGGCTATCCGAAGAAATTAAGCAAAGATGAGATGTCTCTGCCGGCCAGGATGATGGCTGTCGCCGATATTTTTGAAGCCCTGACTGCATCGGACCGGCCCTATAAAAAGCCCAAGAAATTGAGCGATGCAATCCGCGTCATGAGTTTCTTTAAAAAAGACCAGCACATCGATGGTGATCTGTTTGATCTGTTTTTAAGGAGTGGCATCTATCTGGAATATGCACGGGAATATCTTGACCCCGCCCAGATTGACGAGGTGGATATCGAGAGTTATCTATCTTAAGAGACCAGAGCCAGGGAGAGCATGAGCACACCCACTTATTGCATGTTCATATCAGGCGCGCCTGCGAAGAACATGACACCCCAATCCTCACCCTGCCCGTAACTGAGGGTCAGTTTGCCTGCAGCCCAGGAGAAGTGCCCCACTCGTGAGAGAAGTTCAAGAAACCGTTGCTCCGCTCCAGAAAGCACCGGGTCAGCGCAGGCTCTGCGGGTGGACCCCACACCTGTAACCGTAATGTCGCCGGGCATCTCACCGCTGGCGGCATTGGCGAAATAATTATTGCAACCGGAAGAACCGATCAATCGACCGTCTTTGTAGCTCAAGGTTAAGTGGACAGCTGAAGCAACAGGTTCCTCATTACGCCATCGCGTCAGGCGCCAAACCTGGCCTTGTAAAAGCTCGGGAGACAGACGTTCAGCCGCCCGCTCAAGAGGTTGCTCTTCCAGACGCTGCCCGTCAAAGGTCCAGATTCGCGTCAGCACATCACCAGGGCAGCACATTCCATCATCGGGGCCGGCCTGAAGCAGGTCAATATGGATGCGGTTACCCTTGAGATAAAAGTCACGAATCCGGACCCGGTCTCCAACGTAGAATGTTGCCAGGTTAATCGGCATGTCCTCGTGCTTCTTCATGATGACCAGGTATAAAAAATCTCCGGTGCCGCCGGGGGCATAATTGATCAGGACCGCTGTTTCTGGGCTGCCATCCAAATCGAGATCTCCGCTGAGGTAAAGATCCTCAACCATCTGTGCCTGGGGCAGAGTGGCACCTCCAACTACATACGGCTCGCCTTCCCAGCGGCCATTTTGCAGGGTTATCTCGGCTGCAAGATCTTCAAAGCCGCGGTAAGTGGCGTTACGTAAAGCCTCTAAAGAGAGGGTCTCCCCGTGCAAGGCTGTGGTTGCGCCACCGTGAGGGAGACAGAGTAGCCGGGTGCCGAACCAGTCAACCGTGGCCTCACCCTGATGTGACCAGAATTCAACGCCCGGTGCGGCATAGCGGGCGCCGCTGCCGCTGTGCTGGATAAAGGCGATGACCTGATCACTGCCCCAGGTCAGGACAGCACTGGGCGGATTCGTCTGGTTGTAAAAGACGGTCGTGAACGGTATGTTCTCTTGCCGGTTGCAGATCAGGGTCGTGTAATCGGGAGCCATCAGCAGACCACCTGTAATCTGCAATTCGACGATACGTGTCTGGTAGCTAACTTCAACACAGCCCCTTACGTCCTCGGCCTTCCAGCAATCGTTTCGACCCTTGATCCAGCCTCGCTGCATCGCCCGTGTCTTGGCATGCTCATTCGTCGGCAAGCGTTTCATTGCGGACTCGTAAACCTCGGCCAGGTTTTGATCCAGTT
>JAOUDB010000399.1 GCA_029859485.1 Desulfuromonadales bacterium
AGCAATTCATTTGAAGCATATCTACGACCTATATAAAGAAAGCCAATTATATCTGATAATGGATTTAGGTCAAAGCTGAGATTTTCTTATTTATATTCCTCTTGTTCTGGGCTCCTTAGCTTGGCTGAAATTCGTGGTTCTTACTGCCCCTGACAAATAACAAATGGCCACTAGGATCTACTCCAGGTGGCCATAATTATGTGTATTAAAGAGCTTCAGCTTCTCGCAACGGTGGACTACTATCAAGCCCTTCAATTGTAGCTTTAGCTTTCTTCCAGAGAGCTCTTTCTCCTCCAGTGGTTAGAACGTCGTTCATGGCCACTGTAGGGGTGAGAGGGCTCACGTCTATTCTTGGTCCGGATAGGGTCAACACCAACTGTCACCCAACCACTAGATCGTTTGAATCTAACAACGAGATTATTGACGAGCATCACATCAAGGACTTGAGGTGTAAAATAGTGGAGAGTATTATCCTCCACGATTGTTTCGATACGATAACGATTTACGCTACCCTGATCTTCCCTATCAGGCATGCACGCCTCCTCCCAAACTAAGCATTACTATAAAGACAATTTCTTTATGATAAAAGCAGCACATTATATGCCTAAAAAATAATATATGTAAAATCAGAAGGTTACAAATCTGATAGTTTGTCCTTTCGCAGCACGTAAAGTTTATCGACAATAATGGAGTCAACCCCCTCCCCACTCTTCGAGAGCCGTTCAGTTAAAATGTTGCTGAGTGTGCCATTAACTGTTCTGGCCCGGTAAGCCCAATAAAAGTCCCCTACAATCTAACAAGATTGTTAGGGGGCTACACTAAAAGAAAGGCCGCCTCGTACATGGGGCGGCCTTTTCAGTTGTTAATTGGGAAGATCAGGCTCTACAGCAGACATCTTTTCTGTGCGTAAAGTGTCAGATCAACGCGATTGGTAAAACCAAGTTTACGGTAAATATTGTGGACGTGAACCTTAACCGTACCCTCACGAACAATTAGCTGTTCAGCAATCTGCTGGTTACTCAAACCGCTGGCGGCACAGCGCATGACCTCAGTCTCCCGGGCCGTGAGAATTGTAGCAAGACGCCTCATCCCCGCCTCTCGATGCAACATTTTTTCAAACGCATGCACCATAGACTCTTTCTCCATCCACATGCCCCCGGCAGCCACTTTTTGCAGACATTGCAACAACAGGTGAGAAGGGATGTCCTTCAGGACCACACCTTTGACCCCATAGCAAAGGGCATGAATCGTTTGGTTTTCATCTATGGCCGCCGCCAAAATGACGACCTTGATCTCAAGAGAGCTATTTTTTAGCTCTTTGATCAGTTCAAGTCCGTTGCGGTCAGGCAGGTTGATAGCGACAATCAAGATATCAGGGCGCTCTTTCCACACGGCATTAATCGTTTCTTCAGCCGTCGCGCAAGTAGCAAGAAGCTTGAACCCAGGTTCTGATCTCAATAGCTGGGCCAAACCAAGGAGAAAGAGTGGGTGTGAATCCGCAACAACCAATTTAATGGTCATATAAACTCCAAAGGGATATCGCAGTTAAGGAATTGGCAACCAAGTCTATCTCAATTTCGAGAGGTTGACAAAGAAGAGGGTCGAAAAAGTCAAACTTGTTATCCCCCAGGTCCTTATACGAAGGGCACTAAAATGAATAAATCAATGGCCACTCAGAGTTGATCCAGGTGGCCATCATTTTGTGGATTAAAGAGATTCCTAAATACCACAATCAATAATAGCCAGATTTATTCTCGGAAGTAGTGATTACGAGACGCCTTTTTAATGGGCCATCCCAAGGGATCGTCAACGGTTCTCCTTTGCCTGTTTTTACTCGGACTGGGGCCATGCCGAGAGAGGCAGCAAGCTTTAACTCCTCTGTGGAAGAATTTACGATTTGGTGCACAATGTCAGGCTCAATTATTAGTGTTGAGTCAGGACCGAACGTCGTAATCTTTCCGGCTATCGTACATTCTCCAGAACCACTCAATATGACTACTACCTCTTCACACGCATGACAATGGATAGGGGTTGAGGCTCCCGGAGCAATCGTTTGAACCCAAACCTCCATTGATCTGACGCCTTGCTTATGTCCACCGACTGTCTGGTGCTTGATCCCTGGGAGGTCAAACGTTTCTAATTGTGCGTTATCAATGATTAGCATTGGACTTCCCTTTTCTCACCCAATGCTGCGAGATAAGTAGGTTAGGTTTGAGTATATTTAAATGATATGGCACTTATCAATCACTCGATGCCCATCTGTTGAGATTTATTTATATGGTATTATTACAAGCGTTCTATAAAAAGTGTTCATCGATGCGAGCAACTTAAAAACTACAAGTGAATGAGGTGTCATCATGTACATAATCTTCCACAGGTTATTCATAACGACTATTTTTTTAGGATTTAGCCTTTATGGATGTGCTTTTCATTCCATACCGGAAATTCCAATCAGCTCAGAGAGCGTCTCTGCGGGGACAGTTGTAACCCGGGCAGGAAATGAAAAAAAACTTATCGGTTCTCCGGTGGCTGAAGGAGATCAACTTCCCAGCACCATTTTAGTTGACCGGGTCATGCGTCTCCGTACGCTTGATGAATTTAGGGGAAAAACCGTCTTGATCAGCACAGCCCCCTCGCTAGACACCCAGATATGCGAAAGACAAACTCAAATGCTTGGCGACGCCAGCGATAAGGAGCTCCCCAAGGATATAGTTAGGGTAATGATCACCAGGGATCTACCTTTTGCATATGGCCGCTACGCAGAAGAAACAGGATTTTTCCACATTACCTACCTGTCGGACTATCAAGATGCCGCTTTTGGAAAACAAACTGGCTTACTGATAGAAGATCTCAGATTGTTGGCGCGTGCTGTCATCGTTGTCGACAAAAACGGGACCATCAGATATTTGCAGATAGTACCTGAAGTCTCTCATTTGCCAGACATGGACAAAGCCTTTTCCGTAGCTCGTAAGATAAATGCTGAATAAACACTTCGCTTCTGACAATTGGATAGCTAACCAGATTTTCCTGCTTCGGGAGCAGGTGGCGCTGGCTTTAATCCAGTCATCCCGACCAGTAATGTCACTAATTTTGAGTTTAAGAATGATTTTCAGGCATACAGAGTGTTTAGTTATTGCGGGATGATTTTTACTATTTTTTCTCTCGGATTGATTCTGTGAACTCAGATCGCCAAAAGGAGAATTTCTTACAACTTCTGCAATCCACTAATGCTGAAAGCTTCTTGCAGTCATGTTTTATTTGAGAAAAAAAATTTCACGTTTTATTTCTGTGTAAAGATAAAAGTTTTGTTTATCAGATTCTTAGCGTAACTCTGGTACTCACACAAACTGGCTGTAAAAGAATTCGAC
>JAOUDB010000043.1 GCA_029859485.1 Desulfuromonadales bacterium
ATCCCTGTCGTTGGGATACGGTCACTCGATACTCGCTTTTGTCCCATTGCAATGAACACCAAAGAAAGGCCTGTCGTTTCCCGTCGCCCATCACTTCGTGCGTCAAGGTCGCCATGCGTTTTTCCGGTAGGACGTCAACCTGTCCAGAAAGCCGTTTGAGTGCAGGTTTTACGAAAAGCTCAAAAGTTGCGGCCGTTGCCGCCGGGTTACCTGGGAGGCCAAAGAAGGGCTTCGCCTCAAGCTTACCGAACAGCAGTGGTTTGCCCGGTTTGATCGCGACTTTCCAGAAGATTTTTTCAAAATTGCGATTTTGCAGGGTCGCTTGGACATAATCTTTCTCACCAACTGAGACCCCACCTGTTGTGATGATGAGGTCCGCATCAATTGCCTGATCGATAAGTTGACCAAGAGTTTTCTGGTCATCCGCTCCAATGCCCAAGCAGATCGGATTACAGCCGCATTCGAACAGGCGTGTTCTGAGAAAATGCAGATTGGAGTTGACTATTTGCCCCGGGCCTGGAGTTTGTCCGAGTTCTACCAATTCGTCGCCGGTTGAAATAACAGCAACCCGTGGTCGGGGATAAACACAGACCTGTTCGACGCCAGCGCTTGCTAGCAGTGCTATTTCTCCCGCCTTCAAGATCGTGCCCGAATCAACTAAAATCTCTTCGGCACGGTATTCTTCACCTCCGTAGCGAACATGCTGGCCTTGCTTTGGGCTTTCATTGAGAAACACCTTATTGTTCTTCTCGATGGTCTCTTCAATCGGAACAACAGTGTCTGTTTTCTGGGGTAGAGCGGCTCCTGTGGTTATGCGTACAGCTTCACCTGGATGCACTTGGCCTGAAAAGGGGTGCCCCGCATACGAGGCACCAACAATTGAGAGTCCTCCTTCAAAATTTTCAGGAAACGTGTTAATTGCAAAGCCGTCCATAGCTGAGTTGTCAGAACGCGGCATCTGCCAAAGAGCTTTCGCCGGTTTGGCAAGAATGAGGCCGGACGCTTCATGAAGAGAAGTCTCACGTGGCTTTAGAGGTGAAACAGATTCAACAACACGTTGTAATGCCTGATCATAACTGATCATCACCGTTCTCCCTATGTGCTACACATTTAATCCAACGGAATCGTCCAAAGACTTCTTTTCCGCAGACAAATCTGCAAGTCATCTCCGATTGCATAACCAAGATCTCGCATGGCGCAGTTTGGCAACTCCACGTCGATCGTCACTTCACTCTCTTGCAGTTTTACACAAAGTGTGTGAGTGCCGCCAAAAGCCAGGATATCTGCAACGGTGGCCTGGAAAAGGTTTTCTTGCAACTCCAGCCCCAGAGGTTTGCCGGGCCGGATGATAACAACTTCTTCCGAACGGATGCCGGTCGCATATCTTCGCCCTATCTCCACGTTCATGTGAGCGGGAACAGCCACCCTGATTTCATTGCCTATCTCTACGGACCCGTCCGGGAGTATTCTTTCAGCTGTCATCTCGAAGATATTCTGGTTACGCAGAAAGCGTGCAACCTCGAGTGTTTCCGGTCGATAGTAGATGTCATCTCTTGAACCAATCTGGCAAATCTTCCCCTGAATCATGACGGCTATTTTTTTGCCCAGCATAAAGGCTTCTTCCTGGTCATGAGTGACGTGAAGGATGGTCACATTGAGTTGTTGGCTGATTTCCCGCAACTTGACCTGAAGCTGGCGCTTGATGGTTGCGTCCAGAGCTGAAAAGGGTTCGTCGAGAAAAAGCACTTGAGGCTGTGGCAAAAGCGCCCTGGCGAGAGCAACGCGTTGTTTTTCACCTCCGGACAGACTTGTGACATCATTCCGGTCAATAATTTTGTGTAGATTGAGAAGGGTTTGCAGGTTGCTGAGGTGATCTTCGGTGACATTCTTGTCGAGGCCACGTCTTTTTGCACCAAAGAGGATGTTTTCGAGGACAGTGAGATGCGGGAACAGGGCGAGATCCTGTGGCAGATAAGAGATGTGACGATGCTCGGGACGCGAACTGGTTACATCCTGTCCATTGAGCCAGACGCTTCCGCTGCTTGACGGGATCAAACCCATGCAGGCTTCCAGGAAAAGGGTTTTCCCTGACCCTGAAGGACCGAGCAGGGTCAAATAGGAGTCTTGGCCCAGGTCAAGATCAATCGGTCCCAGGAAAAAATCACCCCGTTGCGCTATAAGTCCTTCGGCACGGATCATATCCTGAGCTCCAGGGCCTTGCGAACTCCGAAGAGCACGAGCAGGGAGATTGCGATCAAAATCGTCACCAGGGTCACTGCCTTGGGGAGATCCGCCATCGACATTGCCAGATAAATGCTGCTCGGCAGAGTTGCGGTTTGCCCTTTGGCCGTCCCGGCGACCATAACAGTTGCTCCGAATTCGCCGATAGCCCTTGCCCAGGTCAGAATAATTGCTGCCAGAATACCCCTTTTTGCCAAAGGCAGTGTGACGTAGCGAAAGCTGCCGAAGGCCGAACAGCCGAGCAACCGCGCAACCTGCTCCTGGCGTGGATTGATCTGTTCGAATGTGGCTTTGAGCATGCGGATGCTAATAGCGACAATGACTGTAAACTGGGCGAGGATGATGCCGGCGACGGTGAATGGGAGGTTTATCCCGAAACCAGAGAGCGTCCGGCCAACACTCGTGTTCCAGGACATCAGGATCAAGGTTCCCAAAGCAATGGGAGTCAACACCATCGGCAGGTCAATAAACGTATCGACGAACCGTTTTCCCGGAAAGTGAATGCGGGCCAGGGCGTAAGCCGATGGGATTGCAATTACCATGGCGATGATGCTGCTGACTGTTGCCGCGAAAAGACTCAGCGCAATGGCCGACTGGAGATCATTTTGGGATAGCTGATTCGTAAAGTGGCTCCAGCTGAAAAATGACGTCTGGCTAGTGAGCAGCAGCAGGAAATAGGCTGTCAATAAACAGAGAGGAAAAAGCATGCTGAGTTTAAAGATTTTGTCACGATGAAACATCACCAAACCTCATTCAGTGGGAAAGTGCCTCCAAAAACTGCCTTTGGGGCGAATTGCCGGGCCTCTGCTTCCGTTGTCAGGTACCCCCATTTTTGAAGTATCGCCTGTCCCTCCCGGGAAGCAAGGAATGACAGAAAAGCATCTGCTCCTTCCGGGTTACTTGCGCTGAGAAGCTTGGCCCCCGGGACGTAAGCGAGACGTGGAATTTCTTCTGGGGAGAGAAGGATCACCTCCATGGTGTCAGGTTGCCACGTGGCAAATTCACGCCAGCCGATAACAACGTCAACCATGTTGAGGGGGATCATGGCCGCAGTTTTGGCGCAGCTTTCCACCATCCCTTTCAGGCGAGGGCGCAGCGGCTCAAGAAGATGATTGGCATGCAACAGCTCTATTGCGTACAAGCCAACACAGACACCGTCCGGGTCTGCGAGACCGATGCGAAGGTCCTCCCTCTTCAAGTCATCCAAAGATTTTATCCCCAGGGGGTTGCCTTTGGCGACGACGAGTGCCGGAACGAGGTAGGCAATGGTCACCGAGTCCTTGGCAACCAGTTTAAAATCGAGGGCCTTCTGCATGTAGTCAGGAGAGCCCGGGATATAGATGTCGCCCTGGCCCGTCAGGTGAGCCTGATTCAGCATGCTGCCAGAACTGCCCAGATGAAGAATGACGCGGAGGCCTGTTTTGGACTGAAATGTTTGCGCGGCTTCTTCCAGAGGGGGTTGGGCTGCGGTTCCGGCAAAGACCACAACCGGCTTGTCGGCTAAAGCCTGTTGTGGTATGGCGCAAGCCAGTATTATGCAGAGTGCCAGGAGTCTAAACATTGTCGATGGTCTCTGTGTTTGGAAAACATGACATAAAACATCGATCAGCTTCAGAGTTGACCTTTGTTCGCATTGTTTCGAATTTGCCTAACAGTTCGAGCGTAGCGGGTGTCAAATGAGTTGCTCCGCCATCCTTGCCGCCAGTTCTCTTCGCAAGCAAGGGAAAGGGAGCGGTCTCCTCCATGGCCTGCAACTGAGCCCAGACTTTTCGGTATGACATGCCAAGGGCGCGAGATGCGGCATTGATTGACCCGTGGTTATGGATAGCGGACAGGATGCGATAACGACCAGCTCCGAGAAAAGGCTTGCCATCAATTTCCAGCCAGATTTTGCTGCGGACTTGAAATAGGTTCATGACAAATAGCGCTTTACGATCAGGTTGCAGAGGCCCGAAGCATCATTAATGCCATAAAGAGGAACATCCACATCCAGAGAGCTGTCCGAGGCGACAGCGATCAGGGTTTCGTCTCGGTTTTCAGTGCGACAGAGCAGTTCGTTGCTCCTTTCATGACGATGTACTTCAATCTTCGGCATCGCACTTTTTTTGAAGCCCTCGGTTAGAACCAGATCGACATCCTGGAAGTAGCTTTCAACAGTCTCTTCCAGTGACAGCTCCGTTTGCGGGGAAGTCTTCTTGACCATGGCAAGCTTTTCGGAAGAGCTGATCACCATCGTGTCAGCACCGGCTTGAGTCAGTCGCCAGGAGTCTTTCCCTTCGTGATCGATGTCGAAACGGTGAGCATCGTGCTTTATGACACCAATTTTGTAGCCTCGACATTTCATCTCGGCGATAAGTTTCTCGAGCAAAGTGGTTTTGCCCGTACCACTCTTGGCAACGATCGAGACAACCGGTATCTTCATTTTGCTTCCTCCCTGATTTTGTCCCTATCCGCAGGCGTATTGATATTTATCAAGCTCTTTTCCCAGCCTTCAGGCATGTCACACCAATTCAAAAAGTGGACATTGAGTTCAGCGTAGAGGTTGAAGATACTCTTTCTCCCTTGTTGTAATGCTTTCTCGAAGACCGGCAGGCAATTCTTGTGGTAGAGCGCGAAGACGGGTTCAAAGCCTGACGGAGTCTCCGGGACGACAGCATCGGCAGAATGTCTCCGTTCAAGCAACATCTCAAGGATTCGAAAGTCAGGGCAGGGCATGTCGCAGGCGGATACAAAGACCCAGTCTGTGTCAGCAGTATGGAGAGATGTGAATATCCCACCGAGTGCACTGCCGGGGTATATGTCAGGAATGCAAGGGATGACCCCGGAAGCGAGATCCGGTCTATCACCGGAAATCATAACCTTTTGAAAATAGTTACACAGCAGTTCAAGTGATCGGAAATAAAGAGCTTGTCCGTTTGCAACCAGAAAAGCCTTGTCTCGACCCATCCGGCGGCTTGTGCCGCCAGCAAGCAGGACTCCGGTAACATCTGAATATTTAGCGCTGTGCGAATCATGCATAACGATTGTGATTATAAATGGTTGCGATAAACTTGCAAGGTTGATTATTAAGACTTAATAAATAGCAGGTTGATCTTCAAAAATTGACCTGAGTCAATAGTTCTGTTGGTCAAATAGATTAGTGTAGGTTTATTCACCCTCTAGCTTTGCTGTTGATATCGGTTCTCGGGACACAAGGCTGACATAACGCCTTCCCGTTTATTCATAATTATTATTTGCACTCACCGATTGAAGGAGAAAGCTTATGCCTGTCAGTGGACTTGTTATTCAGGTCGATCCCGCCCGGCGAAATGCCATCATTTCCACCTTAAATAACCTCGATAATGTTGAGTTGACCGACACTCCGGATGGAAAGCCTTTGGTTGCCGTCCTCGATGTTGAATCGATGCGAGAAGAAGAGGCTTTGTTCAAAGAAATTAACGACATCTCGGGTGTTCATAATGTGACTCTCAGTTACCACAACTTTGAAGATATCAGTGACGACTAGAATACTTAATGCTCACACAAGCCAAGGGGAGGAGTTATGGATATCAGGAGACGTGAATTTATCAAGGGTGCTGCTGCCGCAGCCGCCCTGACCGCAGTGGGTCTACCGGTGAACGCAATGCTGGCTCAGCAGGCTGAAGCAGCGAACATGGGGATTACATGGGATAAAGCACCGTGTCGTTTCTGTGGGACAGGTTGCGGTGTCCTGGTCGGAGTCAAGAACGGAAAAGTTGTTGCGACCAAGGGTGATGCTGAAGCGCCTGTCAACAAGGGCCTGAATTGTATCAAGGGGTACTTCCTGGCCAAGATAATGTACGGCGAAGACCGTCTCACCAAGCCGCTGCTGCGCAAGGGTGACAAGTTCGAGGAAATTTCATGGGACGAGGCCCTCGACAAGATTGCTGCAGAGATGCAGAAGGTGATCAAGGAGAGCGGCCCCCAGGCGATCGGCATGTTTGGTTCTGGACAATGGACCATACATGAGGGTTACGTCGCTTCCAAATTCATGAAGGCCGGAGTCGGAAGCAACAGCATCGATCCGAACGCTCGTTTCTGCATGGCGAGCGCCGTGGCCGCTTTCATGAAAACATTCGGCTCCGACGAGCCGATGGGAAATTACGATGACCTTGATCTGGGTGACACCTACTTCCTCTGGGGTGCCAACATGAGCGAGTGTCACCCGATCCTCTTTTCGCGCATGACCGCCAACCGTGTCAAAAACCCCAACGTCAAGATCATCGACTTTGCGACCCGTTACAGCCGCACCTCGAAAGAGGCTGACCATTATGTTGAGTTTAAGCCGCAAACTGACTTGGCGCTGGCAAACGGTATCGCCCATGTCATTGTCCGCGACAAGCTCTACAACGAGGACTTCATTAAGGCCAACACTATCTTCAAGACAGGCAAGACCAACATTGGCTACGGGGTCGAGGACAATTTCTCTTTCACAGACAAGGAAGAGGTCATCGACTTTGACACATACAAAAAGATGATCAAGGAGTATACGCCAAAGAAAGTTGAAGAGCTCTCCGGTGTGCCGGCCAAGGCGGTTGAGGAAATGGCCAAGCTCTATGCAGACCCGAAGCGCAAAGTCTGCTCTTACTGGACCATGGGATTTAACCAGCATGTTCGCGGTACCTGGGTGAACCAGCTTGTTTACAACATTCACCTGCTGACCGGTAAAATTGCACAACCAGGACAAGGCCCGTTCAGCCTGACTGGCCAACCCTCAGCATGCGGGACAGCTCGCGAAGTAGGGACTTTCGCACATCGCTTGCCGTCTGACATGGTGGTCATGAATCCTGAGCATCGTAAGATCGCAGGAAAAATCTGGAACGTCGACCCCGAAAGCATCCCTGCCAAACCAGGATTCCATGCAACTGAAATGCTACGTGCTCTGGATCGTGGTGACATAAAATTCCTCTGGGTCCAGGTCAACAACCCCTTTCAGGCCGCTCCAAATGTCGACCGTTTCCGCAAAGGTGCTCGTAAAAAGGGTCGTTTTGTTGTTGTCTCAGACGCTTATCCGACCCGCTCAACAGAAGTCGCTGACTTGATTCTTCCAACAGCCATGTGGGTGGAAAAAGAAGGCATGTTTGGCAATGCCGAGCGTCGCACTCAGCACTGGAACAAGATGGCAGATGCACCGGGTGAATCAAAAGAAGACCTCTGGCAAATCATTGAGGTCGCCAAGCGAATGGGAATGGGCAAACTGTTTGATTTCCCGAAAGACAAACCACTGCATCAGGCGATTTTCGAGGAGTATCGTCAGTTCACCCTTGGTACCGGCAAAGACCTTGCCCCCTATGAGGTCTACAAGAAGGAAAGGGGCGTTATTTGGCCTTATATTAATGGCAAATCTGTTCCTTGGCGCTACAACGAAAAATACGATCCGTTGGTTGCCAAAGGCAGCGGAATTCAATTCTATAAGGCCAAGAAGTATGACAAAAAGGCGGCTATCTACTTCCGCCCTTACGAGCCAGCCGCTGAACCACCTGACGCCAGTTACCCGTTCTGGCTATGCACCGGTCGTGTTCTCGAGCACTGGCATACCGGCACCATGACGGCCCGCGTCCCGGAGCTACATCGCGCCGTTCCTGAAGCTGTTTGCGAACTGAATCCCGAAGATGCCAAGAAGATGAAGGTCAAGAATCGTGACAAAATCCGCCTGACAACAAGGCGTGGATCCCTTGAATTGCTGGCCAGCGTTGGTGAGCGCGGCATTCCGGGCAAGGGGAGTGTGTTCGTACCTTTCTTCGACGAGAACAAGATGATCAATAACCTGACTCTTGATGCATTCTGTCCGATCTCCAAGGAACCGGACTATAAAAAGTGTGCAGTGAAAGTTGAGAAAGTATAAGGCAAGGGTCACGGGACAAAGATGAGTGCAAACAATGTTAAACAGCCGCAAAAGAACCTGCCGACCGGTGTCAAGGGGGCACTGGTCGGTGCCGGTGCGTCCTGCCTAGTGCTGAAGGCAGGTTCCGGTTACGGCTGGATGCTGCGTCCTCCTGGTGCTGTCGCGGAGGACGATTTCCTTAAAAAATGCCTTCGCTGTGGCCGTTGTGCTCATGTTTGTCCCTATGATGCCGTAAAAATGGGTAAATTGAGTGACGGGCTGGCGATCGGGACCCCTGTTATCGTGCCACGCGAAATGCCATGCTATCTCTGTTCAGACCTGCCTTGTGTCAAGGCCTGCCCGAGCGGTGCACTGGACCCAGAGCTCAAGGATCCACTAAAGACGAGAATGGGAACTGCAGTTATTAGTGAGCGTGAGGAGTGCCTCTCGATCAAGGGTTTGCGTTGTGAAGTCTGCTACCGTGCCTGTCCGGTAATCGACAAAGCAATCACGGTCGAGAATTATCTCAACGTGAAGACGGGCCGTCACGCCATATTTGAGCCGGTCGTACACAAGAAGGACTGTACCGGATGCGGCATCTGTGAGAAAGCCTGTGTCCTTGAGCGCCCGGCAATTGTGGTGCAACCGCTTCAGCCACCAACGGAGAGCTGGTATGAAAGTTAACCGTTGGACCACTGGACGTCGTTGCGTGCAGATACTCATGTTGCTTTTGCTGGCAACGCCCGCTTTCGGCTGGACGTTTTTCGAGGGCAACCTGGGAGCAGCAGCAATTGTTGGCCTGCAATTGTCCGACCCTCTTGCGGCCTTGCAGATTTTGCTTCTGACAGGCACCTTGACAGCGACGATGCTCTCTGGAACAGCAATCGTCCTGGTTTTCTACGCGTTGCTTGGTGGCCGTGTGTTCTGCGGCTGGGTCTGCCCTGTGCATTTAATAACCGACCTGGTCGATCTTTTACCCTGGCCAAAAAGACTTTCAAGCTGGTCACTTGAGTGGAAAACAACGGCACTGATTGTGACCGTAATCATGACCATAATACTTGGCATCCCGGTTTTCGAAACTGTTTCACCGATCGGTATCACTGCAAGGGCTTTGACCTTCGGGGTCAGTTCCAGTCTTATCATAATCGTCTTGATCGTGATTGCAGAACTAGTTCTGGTGCGTCGTGTCTGGTGTCGAAGTTTGTGCCCCTTAGGTGGCTTCTATTACCAGCTTGGCCGCTTCAGCCCCCTTGTGGTCGCCTACGATACAGCGAAATGCACCCACTGTGGAGAATGTCAACGGGCCTGCTTTGTCCCGGAAGTTCTGGCTCCAAGCCTGAAAAGTCAGAGAAATATGGTGCGCTCAGGGGAATGTACGCGTTGCGGTGCCTGTGTTGGTATCTGCCCGGAAAAGGCCCTTGATTTTGCTTTGCGCAATCCTTTTGAACGTTAACTTCTTTGATGGAGGTCTCAATGAAAAGACGCAACCGGTTTTTATTTGTATGGTTGGCCCTTGGTCTAGTGCTATTAGCTTTTTCAGCCTTTCAGACAGCAATGGCCGCAGAAAAATCTGTCGATACAGGCCTTGTTCCCGATCAGACCTCAACCGGTGACCCTCCTCTTATTCCGCATGAAGTTGAGGCGAGCGACAACGGTGAGGATTGCCTCGCTTGTCACAAGGATGGGGATGATGACGCACCCAAGATACCAGAGTGGCATGCCACCCTAACGGATTGTCGTCAGTGTCATATCCCATATGTCAAAAATAGCGACGTATTCAAGACAACGTATTGATCTTTGGTTTGCCCTGCGGGTCTTGATTGCCTGCCGGGCTTTTATCTCTGGCTGAACACCTTCAGGGAGTGACACGACGTTCGATGTGGGCCCAACCAAGTTGATGCTTGCAGGTCACAGCGGTATGCCTTGGTGTTGGAAAGTAGGAGAAATTGAAGGTGATTGGCAATAAATCCGTTGTGCGAAATTTGCATAACGTCAATCAAAAGAAACCAGAACTTTGAGGTTCTGGCCCGGCCACGTATTATTGAGGCCGGTCATGAAAATAAATTGGATCTTTGTTTATTCTGGGAACTCTACCTGCAGAGGTGCCCTGCGGTATACAGCAGTCGGCCCATAGTTGGCCGCGAGGTAATCGAGAATCGTGTTCTCGAGCTCCGGTTCAAGTTTCCATAAACCCTGCTTCTCCTGCATCCAGCGAATCATCTCAAGCCAACCTTCGCGGTTGGCTTTGTTCTGGGTGACCAGCATCGGAGAATGACATACGGTACAGGTCTTCTTGACCTCTTCGAAGCCCGGAGCAATGACGAACCCGGTCTCCTTGTCGATCTCCTTGTCCGCAGCAAGCCCGGGAACTGCCCACAGCGCCAGAAACATCAGAAACATCCATATCAGTCTCTTTTTCATGGCTCCTCCAAGACGGGTCAAACAACTTTCACTGCGACCCGATGGCATGCATTGTTCAGATAGCCGCGTGGATTCCAGCCGGGTACAACCATCGGCTGCATCTTGCCATTCTCATCAGTGGCACGGGTCCAGACTTCGAAATAGCCGGCCTGTGGGAACTTGACTTTGGTTGACCAGTTTTGCCAGGCCAGCCTGTTGCGTGGGGAGGTCAACGCACAGGATTGCCATGTACTGCCAAAATCAATCGAGACATCCACTGATTTGACGGCGTAGTCTCCGGCCCAGGCATGTCCACGCACTTCTAGAGTGTCTTCCAGTGAGGCAACCGTACCGGTTTTGGGGAAAGTGACTAAGGATTTTACCGGCATCGATTCAATAATAACCATGTCTTCCTTCGGCACATTTGTCCCCGGAGCAACAGGATAACCCGGTACACGGTATGACATACCGGTCATCTTGGGCCCGTCATGAACCTTGTCGCGGATGACAATACGATTCAGCCACTTGCCGCAGGTCGAAGCAGGCCAGCCGCCGGTGACCAGGCGTAAAGGATAGCCGTGCAGCAACGGAATGTCTTTGCCGTTCATGGCCCAGGCAATCAGCGATTCGTCTTCCATGGCCTTGGCAATCGGAACCCCACGAGAGATAACGACCTTCTTGGGGTCTCCGCTAACATGGGTATCGGCACCATAGTAACCGATATAAACAGCGTCATCCTTGAGGCCGACATCTTCGAGGACATCACGCAGGCGAACACCGGTCCATTCCGCACAGGAAATTGCCCCAACCCGCCACTGGTTGCCTTTTGCCGGTGGATTGTATTCGGAGCGACCGTTGCCACCGCATTCGAGTTGAATCTGAAGTGTATGCTCTTTGAATTTCTTTTTCAGCTCTGCGATTGAGAAGCTGACAGAACGTTTGGCCGATTCGCCTTCAATCGTCAGCTTCCATGCCGCTGCGTCAACTTTGACCGGTGGGATGCCATTGTTGCGAACGAACATTTTGTTGTAAGGGGTGATCTCTTCATCCAGGAAGTGTGGGGGGGGTTCTGCGTTGAGCGGCCTTGTGTTGAGAACGACCATCTCAGGGATTTTCCCTTCGATTTTCATCGCCTCCTCGGCATGGGCCATGCCGACCAGTTGCATTCCCTCTGGCAACAGGTC
>JAOUDB010000400.1 GCA_029859485.1 Desulfuromonadales bacterium
GCTGGATAGAGATAGAATGCGGCAAAGCCCAATTCAATATTGTGGGCCTCTCTGCCGACGAATTTCCTAATTTTCCCCAACCAGATAGAAACACTTTTCTTTCTCTGAGTAGTTCCTTGTGCAAAGAGATGATAGAGAAGACTTTCTTTGCCGTTTCCCAGGATGAAAGTAAATACAATCTCAACGGTATCTTCTGTCAGGTTCAGGAAGGTACAAATCAATTGCGTCTGGTCGCCACAGACGGTCATCGTCTGTCGATGATTGATAAGCAGATAGAGTTGGCAGAAAGTTCAGAACTGAGTCGTGGAGTTATTCTACCGCGTAAAGGTATCCTTGAACTGAAAAAGCTCGCCGAAGAAGGTGAAGGTGATCTGCAGCTGGGTTTTATGGATAACAATGCTGTTGTAAGCAAAGATCAGACGGTCATTATAATGCGTCTGGTTGATGGAGAGTTTCCTGACTACAGCCGGGTTATTCCAAAAAACAATGAACAGACCGCGGTGATCGCCGTTGATCCCTTCCTGCATGCATTACGTCGCATGATTATCCTCTCGAGCGAAAAATCCCGTGGTGTGAAGATGAATTTCAAAAACAACTTGCTTGAAGTCTCATCATCCAATCCCGAATTGGGCGACGCTCGTGAGGAGATGGATATAGAATATCAGGGACCGGAACTTTCGGTTGGTTTCAACGCACGTTACCTGCTTGACATATTGCAGGTACAGAACCAAGATCAGATCAATATGATTCTTAAAGATAACCTTTCTCCCGGGCTGATTAAGCCGATTGAAGAGGATGGTTATCTGGCAGTCATCATGCCGATGCGACTCTAGTTGGAAAGTTTTGAAAAAGCCTTTAATATTTGAGGCTTTTTTCTTGAAGGTTATATGATTCTCGAAACATTGAAGCTGCGTTCTTATCGCAACCTGGGCAATATTGATCTGACCTGGAACAATCATTTCAACGTTATTTACGGCGAGAATGCACAAGGCAAGACAAATCTTCTCGAAGCTATTTACCTGTTGGGGCATTTAAAGAGTTTTCGTGGTGCGCGCGGACAGGATTTAATCAACCATACGGCTGAAACGGCTTTTATAAGCGCCATGGTTGACAAGGGAAACGTTGCTCACAAGTTGGATATAGGTTTGCAGAAAGCAGGACGTAATCCCCGGGTTGATGATAAGACGGTCAAAAAGTTAAGTGAGTTCCTCGGTTATCTGAGGTCAGTACTTTTTACCCCTGAAGAGTTAGGTAACATTAAAGGTTTCCCCGCAGGACGGAGGGCGTTGCTTGACCGAGCAATATTACAGACCGAACCGGTTTACCTGGACAGGGTGCAGGAATACGACAGGATCTTACGACAACGCAATCAGCTTTTGAAAAAGCAGGCGGCAGAGGCAGAGTTGGCACCCTGGACAGAGGCTTTGGTGCGGAGTGGAAGCCGAATACGTCATGATAGGCAGCGTTACCTGACCCGCTTCAAACCACTATTGAGCCAGGTTTACCGAGAAATAACGGGTGGTACTGAGTCAGCAACTGTCAATTACTCACTTGCAGCTGAAAAGCTTGATGAGTTGACCGATCATATGAACGCGGCGTTTGAGCGTCTGCAGACGAGAGAAAGAAAATTAGGCATAACACTGGCCGGGCCACACAGAGATGATCTCGACTTTCAGGTTGAGGGAAGATCCTTGCGCGCCTTCGGCTCCCAGGGGCAACAGAGATCTTTTTTACTGGCTTTTAAAGCCGCTCAGGTAATGGATCTCGAGGAAAAATTCAAAGAACCGCCGGTACTGCTGCTTGATGATCTGGCGAGTGAGCTGGACAGCAAAAGACAGGAAGGGTTTTTCAATTTTTTATTGAATCGTCGTGGTCAGGTTTTCCTGACCTCTGCCCAGCAGTCACAGCTGGCTGATAAGGTGCAACAAACGGCAAGTTTTTTTAAGGTTAACCAGGGGTTGGTCAGCGCTACATCCCCAGAACGAGGCTGAAATGACAGAAAAAATGAACAAAGATTACGATGCTGGAAGTATTACGGTTCTAGAAGGACTATCGGCTGTTCGTAAACGGCCGGCTATGTATATCGGGTCCACATCTATACAGGGCCTTCATCACTTGGTTTACGAGGTGGTGGACAACTCGATAGACGAAGCTCTGGCCGGTCACTGTGATGATATAAAGGTAGTTATCCATGTTGATAATTCAGTGACGGTTACTGATAATGGCCGGGGTATCCCGGTGGATATGCACGAGACCCAGAAAAAACCTGCCGCTGAAGTCGTTATGACGGTCCTCCACGCCGGAGGCAAATTCGATAGCGATACCTACAAGGTTTCCGGTGGCTTGCATGGTGTTGGTGTTTCGGTCGTTAATGCGTTGTCCAGTCGTTTGGAGTTGGAAATTCGTCGCGGTGGTAAAATTTACCGACAAAACTATGAAAAAGGTGTCCCGACTGGCGACCTGGTTGAAGATGGCACCACCAAACGTCGTGGTACCCGGATTCTCTTCTGGCCGGATGCGGAAATTTTCGAAACCACGGATTTCTCTTTCGAAACACTTTCACAGCGTATTCGCGAAATGGCCTTCCTGAATGCCGGCGTCAAGATAGAGATTATTGATGAACGCACCGACAAGAGTCATGTCTTCCACTACGAAGGCGGCATTGTTTCTTTCGTCGAATATCTGAATAGAGCCAAAACACCACTGCATCCAAAGCCGCTTTTTTTTACAGGCACCAGAGAAGATGTCGAAATTGATATCGCCATTCAGTACAACGACTCTTACGATGAGAAAATATTCTCCTTTGCCAACAATATCAATACCCATGAAGGTGGCACCCACTTAAGTGGTTTCAAAGCGGCGCTGACGCGCACCATGAATACCTATGCAACCGCTAACAACCTTCTGAAAAATATGAAAAGCGCGATTTCAGGGGACGATTTGCGCGAAGGTATGGCCGCGGTTCTTTCGGTCAAGGTTCCCGATCCGCAGTTTGAGGGTCAAACCAAAACCAAACTGGGCAACTCGGAGATTAAAGGTTATGTCGAGACCCTGATGAATGAAAAGCTAGCGGAATATCTCGAAGAGAATCCGTCTATAGCCAAGAAAATCCTGGAGAAAGGTATCGACGCCGCCAGAGCCCGCGAAGCGGCGCGCAAAGCACGTGACTTGACTCGCCGCAAAGGTGCCCTTGATGGGTTGGCTCTGCCGGGAAAACTGGCTGATTGTCAAGAGAAGGATCCTGCGCTCTGTGAACTCTACCTGGTCGAGGGCGACTCGGCCGGTGGTAGTGCCAAACAGGGACGGGAAAGGCGCTATCAGGCTATCCTGCCGTTGAAGGGTAAGATTCTCAATGTCG
>JAOUDB010000401.1 GCA_029859485.1 Desulfuromonadales bacterium
CTTGTTCTTAAATCGATCCGTTGTCGCTATTGAGAAGGTACAAACTGCTGTTCCCGAGGGAGTATAGCGCAGTTCAGGGTCTTTCCCGAGGTTACCGACCAGAATTGCCTTGTTGACTGACATAGAAACTCCTCCATTGCATTTGAGTGAAAAAGCAGTCTAGCCGAATCCGTGCAGACTGTAAAGAGCTCTTAAAACGACTCTTCAAAGCGTAACAATGACGAACTGCGGCAGGAAGGTTAATTGTTTAATCGTTGGCAACAAATCAACCTCAATCATCTAGACGATTTCTTTTCACAGTGTGACGAGAAAACTGGCCGGAAAATCACCTTGGGACGGAAAGGTTTTTTTGCCATTCACTTTCAAAACAGCTTATAATCGTATCAGTTTACAGAGCTTCATGGATTTTGGACGAGCTAAAAAAAACCAGGAGTCAGAATTAACCAACTCGATCTCCACTCACTTCCTGACACCGAAGGCCCTGTGCTCGTGACATAAGAAACCAGGAAGCAAGCCCAGGACAGGCACAAAATTGAGTCAGGCTTAAATAGCCGAGGGCCTTGAGGACAAAGTCGTATGCGCATACTGATCATAGAGGATCAACCAGAAATCCTTCAGAATATCACCGACTTCCTGGAGCTAAAGGGCTACTTTGTCGACTGCGCCTATGACGGTCTGGGTGGCATGCACCTGGCAGTTACACAATCTTTTGACTTGATCATCCTCGACCTTATGCTGCCAGGCATGGATGGCATCACCCTTTGTCAGAGACTGCGCCAGGACGCTCGGCTCGACACACCGATCATTATGCTCACGGCTAGAGACAGTGTCGATGACAAGCTCTCCGGTTTTCATGCCGGCGCGGACGATTATCTGGTCAAACCTTTTTCATTGCCAGAGCTGCATGCCAGGGTCGAAGCTATTTTACGCCGTGGCCAGACCAGCCAAAGAAACCTTTTAACGATCGGTGACCTGAGCTACGACATGAACAGCCTTGAAGTGACCCGTCAGGGGACGAGCCTTAAGCTCAGCCCAATCGGCCTTAAGATTCTGGAAATATTGATGAAAAAAAGCCCTCATGTGGTCAAGAGGGAGGCCCTTGAAGAGCTCCTTTGGGGAGAAGATCTGCCGGGCAGCGACAGTTTACGCAGCCACGTCCACACCCTTCGGCAGACCATCGACAAACCCTTTGAGTCCCCTTTGCTGCACACAGTGCATGGCATCGGCTATTGCCTGAAAGCTCAATCAGATGGAATTTAAATCGCCCCTCTCACAAAGGATTTTGATTTCTTTCATTCTCCTGACAACAGTGGTCAGCGGCCTCTTCAGCTTCGGCATCATGGCCGCTATCAACCTTGTTAAGGAAGACCTCGTCTCCGCTGAATTCAATCGAAAGTTTCCAGACATTCTGGTCGACTACGAACGTGGACAGGCACCAGAACTGGACCTTGGAACCCAGTTCTACAGCGGCACGGAAGGCCTGCCCTATTACCTGCAGGATCTGGAGCCTGGCTTCAATGAGGTGAAAAGTGAACAGAGCTCTTTTCATGTCCTGATGCGCAAAGAGCAGGAAAGACCTTTCTATCTTGTCCGGGAGCAGACGAATTCATGGCAACATGAGAACCTCTTGCAAATCACTGTCATTGCAGGTTTCTTCCTCAGCGTGATCGCCTCGTTAATACTCGGCATCATGATGATCAGGAGAATCATCGCCCCGGTCAAAAGGCTGACTGATCAGGTGCATAACCGTGAGAAACTTCTGCTTGATGCACCGCCCCTTTCTTCCGGATACACGAATGATGAGGTTGGCAGGCTGGCGCAAGCTTTCGACAGAACCATCGGCATGCTGCAGGAATCTCTGCTACGGGAGAGTCTCTTCACCAGCGATGTCAGTCACGAACTCCGCACCCCCTTGATGGTCATAAAAAGTTCCTGTGAACTGCTCATCGCAAAAGATCAGCTTGACGACTATACTCGCCAACGCATTGACACTATCAACAAGGCGACCAGGGAGATTCAGGAATTAGTCGACGCTTTTCTGACCCTGGCCCGGGGCAAAGACACCGAGCAGGAATCGACCTCGCTAACAAATGTCATTCACAGGACTTTGCACGAGTGGCAACAGCAAGCAGGGGAGAAAGGTCTCACATTCACCCTGGAAGAAGGCGAGTCAGGTCAAGAAAGGTTGGACGGTCTGTTTCCCGCCCCCCTGTTGAGGACAATTCTTAACAACCTGATATTTAATGCAATCCATCACACCCAGGAAGGGGGCGTCACCCTGACAGTACAGGCGAAAGGCTTTTCAGTCAGCGATACAGGCTCCGGCATTTCGGAGTCCGAGAAACAAGCCGTATTCAAGCCCTTTTACCGCGGTGAATCACATAGCAGAAAAGGACTCGGTCTTGGCCTGTCACTTGTTCAGCGTATCTGCCAACGAGAAGGCTGGGATATTTCTATAAGCGACAATCAACCGACCGGCGCCTGCTTCACCGTTTCTCTCAAGAAATAACTTTTCACGTTTTTTTCACATTTTTTCAACACTCCCGTCACACCCACTTCTCTAAAGTACACATCAACGCTGCAACTCTCAGAGCCCTTGATCAGGCCCATGAACCGTTCAAGCGGCATTACCACTCTGAGAGAAAATATGAAACAACCTTCTAACCTCCTGATAGGTTGCCTCCGGGGCTTTGATTGAACTTAGAGCCCCCCTTTTTTTGTCTGTCAGCTCCCACAACATTTCTGCCCCATCTTGTCGCATCAAACGCCTCTGAGTGATGAAGACCTTATGCGTCCTGGTAAAACTTTCATTGTTATATGAAGCAAGACAATTGCTCGAGAAGCCAAGCTGGACTAATATTCACAACATGATTTCTTTGATTATCAATGCTGATGACCTTGGATGCAACGCATTGCGCGACCGTGGCATCCTGGAAGCGCAGCAAACAGGGCTAGTGACTAGCGCCTCAATACTGGCCAATGGCTCATCTTTCAACACGGCAATAAAACAGGTAAAACACTCTAAACTTCCGGTTGGAGTCCACCTGAACCTCGCAGACGGGAGAGCTCTGACCGGACCAATCAAAGGGCTCACAGACAGTTCCGGCAACTTGCCAGGAAAAAAGGAACTGCGGCGACAACTGGCTGACAACCGTTTTGACCCTGACGCGATCCGCAAAGAGCTCAAGGCCCAGATTCAGCGCATCCTTGAAGCAGGTGTACAGCCAGACCACCTCGATGGTCACCAGCACTGCCAGCTGTTTCCCTGCCTGACAACAATGGTCACCGAGCTCGCTCGCGAATACGCGATCCCCGCCATGCGCTCAGCCCAACCGGTAGACATCAGTCTTAAAGATC
>JAOUDB010000402.1 GCA_029859485.1 Desulfuromonadales bacterium
AGCGGCGGGGCCGTCGGGATCAATCCGGGTCACGAGCACGCCCTCTTTACCCTCAAGGCTGTAGCGTGCTGCCAACTCCGGAGTCACATCGGCAGCAGTGATGCCGAGCGCACCTTCCTCTTGCTTTTCTTCGGCGACAAACCCGCCGTTGCCTTCATCGAGTTTGCCAATCTTGACTTTCACTTCTCGTTTCTTGTCATCTCGGAAGATTTCAACTTTTACCGTTTTATCCACAGCAGTGGCTGCCACCAGCTGTGGCAAGTCATTTAACTCCTTGATCATCTGGCCATCAAAGGTCAGGATCACATCGCCGCGTTTCAAGCCCGCGTCAGCGGCAGGAGAATCTTTGACAACCTCATTGACCAGGGCACCGTGGGTATCCTCCAGGCCAAAAGAATCTGCCAGCTCTTTACTCATGGCCTGCACAGTCACTCCCAACCAGCCTCGAGTCACATGGCCATCATCACGCAGTTGTGGAATAATCTGTTTCGCCATGTTCACCGGTATGGCAAAGCCGATGCCCTGCCCTCCGGCGATGATCGCGGTATTGATACCAATGACCTCGCCCTTCATATTGAACAACGGGCCACCGGAGTTGCCCGGATTGATCGACGCGTCGGTCTGGATAAAATCATCGTAAGGGCCTGCACCGATGGTACGCCCCTTAGCCGAGATGATTCCCACCGTAACAGTCTGTTCCAGGCCAAAGGGATTGCCAATGGCCATCACCCACTCACCGACCCTGATACCGTCACTCTCGCCAAGGCTGGCAACCGGCAGATCTTCACCGGCTTCGATCTTGATCAGCGCCAGGTCAAGCTTGGGGTCGAGGCCGCGCACTTCGCCGCTGAACTCACGTCCGTCGGAGAGCTTGACCGTAATCTTGTCTGCACCATCGACCACGTGGTCATTGGTGAGGATATAGCCGTCTTCAGAGATAATAAAGCCGGAGCCTAACGAGCTTGCCTTACGCTGCGACTTTGGCATCTCGTTAAAAAAGCGGCCAAAGAATTCTTCGAAAAGTTCATTGCCACCACCGGGAGTCCTCGGCCCAGGAAAGGAGGGTGAACGTGAGACCACGGTTTTTGCGGTACTGATATTAACCACAGCCGGCTTGAGCCGCTCGGCCAGGGAGACAAAATCCGTTGGCTGGGCGCTGGCAGGAACAATCCAGCAGAAGATCAAAACCAAAGCTAAAAACAAAACTTCGACAGGACGCAACTTACTCATAACTTCCTCCATTGAAACGATGAATGTAGTGCCCACATGTAAGAGGAGCAGACACAACTTCCGTTAAATGTAATAACGCTCTATCAAACTGTCAATTGCCGCGCTCGATAAAAACGCATTTCGGCCAATCACAGTCGTGATTGGCCGAATTAAGAGAAAAATTGCCTGTAAAAAGTTATACCAGGATCGTCGACTTGGGGTGCTTTCCCTCTTCCGGGCCCTCTAGCGGCAAGCGCACAGAAAAAGAACTGCCCTTTTGAACTTCAGAGGTGACCTGGATACTACCACCGTGGGCTTCAACAATCCATTTGACGATGGAAAGGCCCAGTCCGGTACCTCCATCCATGCGATTACGGGCTTTATCGACCCGGTAAAAACGGTCGAAGATATGCGCAAGATGCTCTTCCGGGATACCAATACCTGAGTCATTAATAGAGATAACGGCAGAGTCCTCAAGCACTTTCAGGCCAATCTCGAGGCGGCCGCCCTCGGGGGTATACTTGATGGCGTTGGAAATCAGGTTGAGGAACATCTGACGCAGGCGCAGCTCATCTCCGCGAATACGGATCTCTTCTTCAACCTCGAGCAGCAGTTCGACTTCAATCTGCTTTGTTTCGCACAGAAGGCGACTCTGCAGGTAAAGGTCCTGCACCAGGTCACTCAGGCTGAGTTCTTTCATCTCAAGCGACAGTTCACCAACCTCGCTTTTCGCCAGAGTCAGCAAGCTTTCGATAATCCGCTCCATGCGATCAATCTCTTCCATGTTGGACGTCAACATGTCGCGGAACTCTTCCGGGGTCTTGGCCCAGCGCAGTGTGACTTCTGTCTCGCCACGGAGGATCGTTAGCGGCGTTCGCAGCTCATGAGACGCATCACCAGAGAACTGGCGGACACGCCGGAACGACTTTTCGAGGCGATCCAGCATCTGATTAAGGCAGCCAACCATCTGGGAAAGCTCATCCTGATAATTCCCCAAGGGGAGACGGCGCGAAAGGTTGTCCGCAGTAATCCCCTGTGCTGCCTCAGTGACTTCTATAATCGGCGCAATGAGCCTCTCAGCCAACAGCCAGCAGCCAAGGCAGAGCCAGAAGATCGCGAAAGGACCGACGACCAGGTAGATCAGGCGTAGTTCTTCTATCGTTTCCTGTAAGGGTCCAAGCTCTTGAGCAACCTGGACGACACCCAACAAACGGGAATCTTCCACTAGGGGAGCGGAGATTAGGCGTACAAGCTCACCATTGGCCAGCTCAACAGTTTCCATGTGCTCATTAAGCCAACGCACCTGCTGACGGGCAACGGGACCAAAAGGGAGCGCACGTTCAACCAGGTTATCCGAAGAACAGATCTCCTGCAGGCTCGCATCGCGCAGCAACAGGTAGGCACCCCAGTTATTGCTGTGGGTCAGGCTTTCCATCCCGTCACAACTTTGATCGCCGTCACTGGCTACGATAATTTCAGAATGATGCTGATCAAGGGTGCGCGCGATTTCCCGGACCTGGCGGTCAACCTGTTCACGCAGGTTATGGGAAAAGTAGTGGTACGAAAATAGAGCACTGACTGCCAGGATGACAGCCAGTGTCATTGCGTACCAGAATGTAAGACGAACCCGGATCGACCATATGAGCGAAGAGCCCAAGTTTAATCCTCCTTGAGGACGTAGCCAATACCGCGAACAGTGTGAATCAACTTATTAGTGTAGTCGCGATCAACCTTCTTGCGCAGGTAATTAACATACACATCGATGATGTTGGTGAAGGAGTCAAACGTGTAATCCCAGACATGCTCGGCGATCATGGTTCGCGTCAGAGTCGTCTCCGGGTTGCGCATGAAAAACTCCAGAAGAGCATATTCTTTGGCGGTCAGATCAATCTCAGAATCACTACGCCAGACCTTGTGTGCCACCGGGTCAAGGCGCAGATCCGCATAAGTGATTTCAGCGCCACGCTCCTGGGTACCACGACGGACCAGGGCACGCACGCGAGCCAGAAGCTCCGCAAAGGCAAACGGTTTGGTCAGATAATCGTCACTGCCTGAATCGAGGCCGGCGACAATGTCTTCAACCGTATCTTTGGCGGTCAGGCAGAGCACCGGGCTTTCAACACCTTTTTCGCGCAAGGCCTTGAT
>JAOUDB010000403.1 GCA_029859485.1 Desulfuromonadales bacterium
TGAACCGTTTCGGTAACAACCCCGTAGGGTTAACCGTCACTGCCTATACCTGCGTTAATATCTCAGGACCGTTATCAGTAATGGCTACTGTATGTTCAAAATGGGCAGAACGTTTACCATCTTGCGTAACTGCTGTCCACCCGTCTTCCAGTATCTTCACGCCGGGAGCACCGGCATTGATCATCGGCTCTATAGCAAGCGTCATCCCCGATTTCAAACGTGGTCCTTGCCCGGCCTGCCCATAGTTGGGAATCTGCGGAGCTTCATGCAGATTACGACCGATACCGTGGCCTACAAATTCACGGACAACAGAGAAACCCTTCGGTTCGACCCAGGACTGAACAGCATGAGAAATATCAGACAACCTGCCGTTCGGTACTGCTTTTTCTATGGCTTGTTCGAGAGACTCACGCGTTGCAATTAATAAACGCTCTGTATCGTCATCCAACTTGCCTACTGCGACAGTGATTGCCGAATCGCCGAAAAACCCTTTGTAAAGGACACCGAAGTCAATGCTCAGGATATCGCCTTCAAGCAGAGGTTTATCATCCGCGAAGCCATGAACAACCTGTTCGTTCGGTGAGGAACATATGGCGAATGGAAAGCCACCATATCCCTTAAACGCCGGCTTTGCTCCATGTCGCTGACATTCTTTTTCTGCCAATCGATTCAGTTCATTGGTTGTTACACCAGGAATGATCCGGGTTTTAAGCAGAGCAAGAGTCTCAGCAACAATTCGCCCTGCAGCGCGCATCTTGTCTAATTCTGCAGGACTTTTTAAAACAATCACTTTAGCTGGCCTGTAACAGCGACAGCATCTTTTCCTGTACCTGCGAAATAGGTTGCATTCCGTCAAGTTCAAGAAGCACACCCGCCTCCCGGTAATAATTAATCAATGGGGAAGTCTGGTCTGCATAGACTTGCAATCGCTTGCGAATCGTTTCTTCCTGATCGTCATCACGCTGGAACAGTGCGCCACCGCAGGCGTCACATTTACCTGCCACGCTTGAGGGATCAAAGGTTTCGTGATAACCACGGCCACATTCTTTACAGGTACGGCGTCCGGTCAAGCGTTCTACCAGAGCTTCGGCATCTACGTCAAGAGAGATAACACGGTCCAGCTCTTTACCCATCTCTGCCAGACTGGCCTGCAAAGCATCTGCTTGCGGGACTGTCCGAGGGAACCCGTCCAGGATAAAACCGTTGACGCAATCCTTTTCCTGCAGCCTATCACGAACGATGCCAACAACGACTTCGTCTGGGACGAGACCGCCGGCATCCATAAATTCTTTAGCTTTCAGACCCATGGCAGTGCCGTCTTTAACAGCAGCGCGCAGGATATCACCCGTTGAGATCTGCGGAATTGAGAACTGTTCCGTCAGCATCTTGGCCTGAGTGCCTTTACCTGCGCCGGGAGGTCCGAGTAAAATAAGTTTCATGCCAACGACCTCGGCTAACCGCGACGGCTCTTGATGTTCACACCCTTCATAAAGCCTTCATAGGAGCGAGAAATCAAGTGAGCTTCAATCTGAGAGGCTGTATCCAATCCAACACCGACAACAATCAGGAGCGATGTACCACCGAAGAAAAAGGGGACATTGAACTGACCGATCAGCAAAGTTGGCAAGACACAGACAGCAGAGATATAGATAGCACCGGCAAAAGTCAAACGACCGAGAACGGTATCAAGATAATCTGAGGTTGCCTTGCCCGGCCTGACACCAGGCACATAGCCGCCTTGACGCTTAATATTTTCTGCCACATCAACGGGGTTGAATGTTACAGCCGTGTAGAAGTAACAGAAGAAGATAATAAAAGCGACATAAAAAACATTATAGAGCCAATGAGCCGGTGTCATCATGGAAGCGAAAGTCTGCACCCATGGCACGTCAACGAAATTCGCCACGGTACTCGGGAACATGATGATCGAACTGGCAAAGATCGGCGGGATAACACCACTCATGTTGATCTTGAGTGGAAGGTGGCTGCTTTGGCCGCCAGCGTTACGTGCACCCACAACGCGCTTTGCGTAATGAATCGGTACACGACGTTGACCACGCTCCATGAAAATGATGGCCCAGACAACAGCGACCATGAGAGCCAAGATAATCAGAAGAACAGTAAATGTCATCGCACCGGTCTTGAGCAGGCGGATACTATTGATCATTGCCGATGGGATCATGGCGACAATACCGGCGAAGATGATCAAAGAAATACCGTTGCCGATGCCTCGCTCAGTGATCTGCTCACCGAGCCACATGATAAAGGCGGTACCAGCAGTCAGTGTGATGACAGTCAGGAGGATAAAGCCTATCCCCTGCATGGCAACAACCGGTTCTCCTGCGGGGCCACGCATAGTCTGCAGGCCGACAGCAATTCCCGCGCCCTGGACAACAGACAAAACAACAGTGCCGTAGCGTGTCCATTTTGTCATCGTCTTACGACCCTGCTCACCTTCTTTTGAGAGGCGCTCAACAGGTTCGAAAACAACCGTCAACAGCTGCATGATAATTGAAGCACTGATATAAGGCATGATGCCTAGTGCAAAAACCGTCATACGCTCCAAGGCACCACCCGTAAAGGCACTGACCAGGCCAAGCAGAGTTCCCTGAGTTCCCTCAAAGAATTGTGCAAGAACCGCGCGATCAACACCCGGCAGCGGCACGTGGCAACCAACCCGATAAACCGCAAGCATACCTAAAGTAAAGAGGATACGACGACGGAGTTCAGGAATACTGAATATATTCTGGATGCTTGCTAACAACTTTATATAACCTCGACAGTGCCGCCGGCAGCCTCAATCTTGGCCTGGGCA
Organism: Desulfuromonadales bacterium; assembly: GCA_029859485.1. Classification (GTDB taxonomy): domain Bacteria; phylum Desulfobacterota; class Desulfuromonadia; order Desulfuromonadales; family BM103; genus M0040. The sequence continues at coordinate 2,816 of JAOUDB010000403.1, forward strand.
GATTTGCTGAACTTATGAGCTTTAACAGTCAGAGCTTTGGTGAGTTCACCATCACCCAGGATCTTAATGCCATCTTTAAGCTGGCCAATCAGGCCGGCCTTACCGAGGGCCTCTAGATCAACAACGCTACCCGCATCGAACAATTCAAGATCACGGAGATTGACGAGAGTGTAGACGGTTCTGCTCAAAGGTGTAAAACCACGCTTGGGCAATCGCCTTTGCAGAGGCATCTGACCGCCCTCGAAACCAGGCTTAACACCGCCTCCAGAACGGGCGTTCTGACCCTTGTGTCCTTTACCGGACGTTTTACCAGTACCGGAACCGTGGCCTCGGCCAATGCGCTTTTTGCTATGTGTCGAACCGTAAGACGGTTGCAGATTACTTAAATCCATGGTGGTTATCCTTGCGTTATTCCTCGACGGTGACCATGTGGCTGACCTTATTGATCATACCGCGAATTTCAGGTGTATCCTTGAGCACGACAGTCTGCTGTAAACGACGCAGACCGAGCCCGTTGAGCACCTTG
>JAOUDB010000404.1 GCA_029859485.1 Desulfuromonadales bacterium
CCAATTCGTAGCGGGTATCAAAGCCGCTGAAGAGGGTCCAGGATGCTTGCAGAATAGCCCTTGATTCGCTGTCGTAATCAGGGTCGCTGGGTTGTGGCAGGCCATGATCGCCGAACCTGTCGTAGCTAAGTACCAGGTCGACCTCAGGCAGAAGGTCGCCTCGCACTGCTTTCTTGCCGGCCTTCTGGGCGTCCAGGAGGCTATACAGGAATTTCAGCTCACTGCGTCTGGCGAGCATCTCTCTACTCAACTCTTCTTCTGTTTCCGGGGCTACAGGCTCCAGGGTGAGATCTGAAAGGACTTCATTCCCTTCGAGGGGACGGCCCAGAGTCCTCGCCAGGGTGTTTCGGGCTATCTCAAAACGGCCTTTGGCTGTCTCTAGGATTTGTTGTGCCGTCGCCATCTCCACGTCGACGCGCAACAAGTCATTTCGTGCAAGTAAACCCTGATCCAGGCGTAATTGTGTTTCGTGGCGTTGTTTCTCGAGCAACTCAACGCCCTTGGCTTCCGTCTCTACCGTCCGTTCGGCGCGTAGAACTCTGATGTAAGCATCTTTGACCTCCAGAATGACGTCCGCAACGATGCTCTGGTATTTGTAGTTTGCTGCCGAGGCCAGGTGTTTGGCTTCCTGTAAACTGAACCAATCGCTGCCGCCATTGAACAGATTGTAGGTGGCGCTGGTTTCGGCCAGGCTAAGCTCCTGGCTGTCTAAGGACGGATCCCGATCTCCCCTCCAGTAACTGTAGTTTGCGTCAATTCGCGGCCAGAAGGGCGCCTCGGCCTGATTGGAGCGGGAGACGGCTGCAATCTCAAGCTCGAAGAATTGTTGTATCTGCGGATTAAACTTCAAGGCATCGTTCACAGCCTGGTCAATAGTGAGTGCGTTTGCAGAATTCGGGCTTAAGCTCAGCAAGGCCAGCCCGATGATAAGCAGGATTCTCATGATGCGTTCTCCTTGCCAGGCTTGCGTTTCTCCATGCGGATTACAAAGATCAAGATGGCCGGAATCACAAAAATAGTGAAGATGGTTGAAACGGCCAGGCCGCCGAGCAGAACACTGCCGAGGCCCTGGTACATCTCCGCACCGGCTCCGGGAACCAGGACCAATGGCAGCATGCCGCAGATACTGGTGGTAGCGCTCATGTAGATCGGGCGGAGGCGGCTGCGAGTCGATTCGAGCACCGCCTCGCGATAGTCCATACCGTTGTGATGAAAGTTGTTCAGCGCCTGGTGTACGATCAGGATGGCGTTGTTGACCACGACGCCGACCAGGATGACGAAACCGAGCATGGTGAGGATGTCCATCGACTGCCCCGGAAGCCCGGAGATGGACAGGTAGACATTCAACAGGCTCAGGCCGATAAAACCACCGGCACTCGCGAGCGGTACGGTGAGCATGATGATCAGAGGGTAGATGAAATTACCGAACATCGAAGCCATAAGCAGGTAGGCGATCATGGCAGCGAGGATAAAGTTCCATTGCAGCACCTTGGCGGTTTCCAGCAGTTTATCGGCGGCGCCGCCGAGACGGACGTCAAGCCCATCAAGCAATCCGGCACTGCGAAGGGGGGGCATGATGTCGTTTTGGATCAACTCCATCGCTTCCTGCAAGGGCATCTCAGCCGGCGGGGTGACCTGCAGCGTAACGGTGCGCTTGCGCTCTAGGTGGCGGATCTGGTCCATGCCGGTGACCTGTTCCATTTGCGCCAGGCTGGAGACCTGGACGATTTTGCCCTGGGGTGTGGCAAGCGGCGCCCTGTAGAGTTGTTCCGGAGTGACAATGTCGCTTTCAGCAGTTTTGACCACCAGGTCGATCTTCTTTTCCCCTTCGGCTTTAAAGTCACCAATTTCGGCGCCGTCCATCAAGACGTCAAGAGCCTGACCGAAGTCTCTTGCGGACAGGCCGTTGGCTTTGAGGCGGTCGCGATCCGGAACAAAACGAACCTCCGGGTATGTCAACTCGATCGAGGGAACCGGTCGCACCTGGGCGCCCGGGATGTTTTGGCGGAGTTTGCCGAAAATAGCTCCGGCGGCCGCAACAATCTGGTCGAGGTCGTCGCCGCTGACATCCACTTCAACACTGCGACCCCGACCGATGTTGCTCTGGAAAACTCCGGGTTGCAGGCTGACACCATACATGCCGGGGATCGAATAGATCATACGGTTGAAAAGCGGTAACAGCTCACGCGCCCGATCCCATTCTTCAGCGATGGCGCCAACGATCATGAAGCCTTCACGGCCGACATAGAACATGTTCTTGATCGCCGGTAATCCATCCTTCTGTTGTTTGATGTGCGGGCCGGCAAGCTCGAAAAAGGTCTTGCCGATCTCGGTACGTTCCTCGATGGACAGACCGGGGGGCGGTACCAAAATACTTAAGACAAAATTGCGATTACCTTGGGGCAGGTATTCTTTCTTCGGCATCAGCAATACGACTGAGCCAACGGCCAGGCTGATCAAGAGGACCACGGTTGTCACACGTGTGATCCAGTCGCGGGTCGCCAGATGAACCAGGGCCATCATGCCGTCGCTCAGGCGATGGCCGGCCTTCTCAAGGCTTTCGGTCGCTTTGGGGGGCTTTTTCGCGGCCGAGGACAGCAGTTTGTTGGCAAACATCGGGATGACTGAAACCGAGACCAGAAGGCTTAATGAGACCGCGGCAACAACAGCGATGGCGATGTCACGGAAAAGTTGCCCCGCTTCTTCCTGAATGAAGACGACCGGTAGAAACACCGCCAGGGTTGTTAAGGTTGAGGCGAACACCGCCCCCCAGACTTCCTTGGTGCCATCCAGTGAAGCGGAAAAAGCATCTTTGCCCATCTTGCGATGGCGGTCGATGTTCTCAATAACCACAATCGCATTGTCTACCAGCATGCCGACGGCGAAAGCGATGCCGGCCATACTGACCACGTTGAGGTTTCGCCCCATCATATCGAGCAGGATAAAGGTGCCGATAATACTGATCGGAATCGACAGGCCGACCACCAGGGTGGCCCGCACTGAACGTAGAAAGGTCAGCAGCACCGCTGCGGCCAGCAGGCCACCGAACATGATGTTCTGCTTGATCAGGGAGATGGCGCTGCGAATATAAAAGCGCTGATCGTAGACCCACTCCAGGTGCAGGTCCTTGTCATGCAACTTCTCCTCGTTGAGCCAGTTGACCGTTTCTTCAAGCTGGTCTGTCATCTCCAGAATGTTGACGCCGGCTTCGGGGCGCGCACCGAGAGCGATACCGTTGTCGCCATTTTGCAGAACGATGGCTTCCTGCTTGGCAAAGCCTTTGTGAACCTTGGCGACATCTCCCACGGTGATGCGTTGCTGCCCGGTTGATTTCAAG
>JAOUDB010000405.1 GCA_029859485.1 Desulfuromonadales bacterium
GATACATTTGTTGCCTTGGGCGGAGGTGATAATTGCTGAAGCCTGCAGGGCAAGCGAGATGCTTTCAGTAAGAAAAAGAGCTTCAGTTTCTCCGGACAGCTTTTTGCCGAGAGCTTGAGCTTCTTTCGGGTTTCGTGCATTCTCGGCTGCAACCTTGAATCCGAAAGCCTTCCCTTGTTCCTTGATTTCTGCAAGCTGTTGCTCAGAACCCTTTTCCCCTTTTGTATAGAGGACTCCGACTGTTTTCACTGGCTTGATTGCTACCAGTGCCTCTACCAGTAAGCCAAGGTCGGTTTTGCTGGTTGCGCCACTGGCGTCAGATCCCGGAGCGGCAAGAGTCTTTACCACCCCCAGCGACACAGGATCGTAAACATCGGCAAACAGCAGAGGAGTATCTTTTAGCGATTCTTTGGCGAGGCTGGTCGCCTGGGCACCGTAGGTAATAACCAAGGTTGCACCTGCGGCTTCTGCGCGGCGGAGACTGTTAGTTATAGACATCTTGTCAGCATTGGGGGTCTGCTTGAATATCTTTAGCTTGTCTTCGCCGAAGCCGCCAGCCTGCAGGACTTTGACCATAGACTCATGGACTTCCTGGTAGCGAGGCAGGTCGGCGGTGACGATGGCAGCCAGAATCTCCTGGGCGCTAGCCTGAGTTCCCAGGAGGGAGCTGGTGATAATTCCGGATAAAAGAAAGGTAATGGCTAAGCTCCTTGAACCTCTGCGCACTAATGTAGGCAATGTTAAATTCCTCATTTGATTTACCAACTCCTGGAAAAACTAACCATGGCCGTTTGCACTGAGCCGTCGTAATAATTGCTGTTTTTGTCGTCGTAGTCATCGTATGTCGTTTCCATGGAGCAGGACCACTCCTCGTCTATCGTCCAGTTTATTCGTCCTCGCAGGCCGATTTGCTGGATGTCGAGTTCGCTGATCTCTTTTAAGTCGGAGTTGCTTTGTGTCCCCAAGTAAGGTGTGCCTGCATATATGTTGTATGGATAAGGCCCTTCTATATTGAAATCAGGAGAAAAGCTGGCTTCTGACTCGCTGTAATGTCCTTCCAGACGACAGGACAGCGCCTCGAGCATCTGCCAGGTCATGCCCAGAGTCACGGTGTTTACGGTCTGCTCATAGTCGCCGCTGTTGTCTGGAATCGCATAAGAGCCCGTGCCAACCAGGACGCCCTGGTCAATCTCGGTATGGAAATAACCGTAATTGAGATCGAAAGAAAGGCCGTCTCCGGGCGTTACGTAGGTCCCCAGGTTGATGTTCTGTTGATCCTTGTCGCGCTTGAACTCGTAATCGTGCATTTCGTGTGAATCATTTTCCTGCGCGAGGAAGCGAGCGTTGGCCAAAAAGCCCCAGAGAGGCGAGGGGTTGTAGCTACCGGACAGGAAAAGCTGCTGGCTGTCCTCAAAAGAGGTGCCATAGGCAGGCTCGTCGCTGTGCTGGAATGATACCCAGCCACTGAACTTGAGCACAGATTTCTCAAGCAACCGCGCGCTGAAGCCAAGTTTTGCCAGGGTAATGGTTTCTTCGTCGGGGAGTTCCCAGTTCGGATTGATCTCAATCGGGTCGGGGCTCGAGTTATGTCCTCCGCCATGACCAGTATTGCTGCGATCAATGTCTTCGCGGCGCAGTTCGCCTTTTAAGGTCAGATGGCGAGAGGGGCGATAATTAACAATTGCCTGGTACCAGGAGCGGGTGATGTCCACCGGGTCACGAACCTCCAGAGAACTGGTCTTGGTGCTGCCGTAACTGCCTGCGCTGAACTGGTTGGTATTGTCGCTATCGAGATCCAAAAGGCGATAGCGAAGATTAAAGGTCCAGTTCTCGCTCGGGGTGTAGGTCGCGTCGGCCGCTGTCTTGTAATAGTCGGTTTCAGCCTTTACCGGAGAGATTGAAGTCAGGTCAGATTCATTTTCTCGCTTGCCAATTGTGAAACTCGCGCTTCCGACGAGGCCGCCACTGGGAGCCGTGTTCGCCTTGAGGGTGAGTTCAGTGATTTGGCTGTCGGGGTCCTCGCTATGCTGAAGAGGATTCCCTGAAATGTCTCGGCCCCGACTATGCGAACCAAAGTTGTCGCGGGGAATAGACTCGCGGTCATGGAAGGTTCTGAATAACGTTTCCAGACCGAGATCCACTATGCCCACGTGAGCATCCACTTCAGCCTTGAACTCTTCCGTGACCCGATCCATCTTGCGAGTCTTGCTTTGCATGTGACAGGCGGTAGCACAGTTTTCGCCGACAAAACGCAGCTGTTTGTCGCCCTTTTTCTCATAGCGCCAGTAGGCCAGGTTAAGGTGTGCGGGGTAGGTTGGGTGCTTGACCCTGACTTTGAATTCGTTGGTGTCGAGTCGTAAGCCGTAATCATCGCTTGGGTTCTGATCAGAGTAGAAGGTGCGCGTGACATCATCGCCGAGCGAGTTGGTAAACGCGCCGTCAGGGCGACTTCCTTCTGCAGGCGTTCCAGTTGGTACACGGACAAGTGGAGGGCCAGGGTCCGGTACTGCTGTGGTTGGCGCCCCCCCTGTGTAGCCATTGTCGTAGGGGATATGATCAAGGTTGTGGAAGAAACGTTCTGATCTCAAGTTGACTTGAGCGAGCCCTTTGCTGTTGAGATTCAGCTCTCCTGAGTAGTCGTTTTCATTGAGGTAGTCGAAATTAAAGTTCAGAAAATACGCGCCCTGATCTGTTGCCAGGTCGACATTGAACAGTGGGCTTGATTTCAGACTGTCGTATTCGAGTGCGCGGGAAGGATTATTGTCCTCGCTGACGCCACGGTAGCCGGCACTGATGTTAATGTGGGTCTTGCTGTTCTCTTCTGCCTTGATTTCGTCCAAGTCAGCCAATGCTATGTTTGCGCTGATCCCCGTAAGGAGTAAAACAGACATTGTTGTTCCGATAAGCTTATATATCTTCACAGTTGCCTCCTGATCTCATTAAAAGTTGCACGAGTATCTTAACGCGAGATGAAAGAGCCTCGGCCATGCGCGGACGGTATGTCGGTGCCGTGTATGGATGTATGGCAGTCTGTACATCGTGAGAAAAATGCCTGCTTCATCGATGTGCTGCTAAGCGTGCCCTGATCGGACTGTGGTCCGTGGTGTCCTGCGTGGCATTGCATACACAAGAAAGGCTGCGCGACTTCCAATAACGGATCGTTGGGAGAGCCATGTGGGCTATGGCAGTTTGTGCACTCTTCGGTGACATCGGCATGTTCATAGACGAACGGTCCTTGGTACTCCATGTGACATTTTGTGCATAGGGCCTTGGTTGTGATGCCCTTGAGATTGTGGCGATTTGTGGAATTGTGCGGATCGTGGCAATCGGTGC
>JAOUDB010000406.1 GCA_029859485.1 Desulfuromonadales bacterium
GTCACGACTCGGCAGTGGAAGGATGAGATCCTGCGTGCCGGAACGATTGCATTGATGGAGACGGCACTTCAATTCGATGAAGTGAAATTTGTAAAAGTGACATTGAACGGTGTGCCTCTCTCATGGATTCCAGACGCTGGGTATCAGAAGCGCCTTGACGTGGTTGTTGATGTTCCTCCCCCAATACTGATCCTTATGGCCGGGGCTTGGGAAAAAGGACAAGATGAACCTGAGGAAGTTCTTGTCGAGTTTGATCGTCCGGTCAAAGTCAATAGCTTTGAGCTTTATCATCTGGATGGTCAAAAAGTTGAAGGGGAGTATTTTAAGTCGATTTTCCAGATGGCCGTTGTTGTTCATCCAAAGTCGCCGGAACTATTTCAAGAGGGCACATCTCTCCGTGCTGAGTGGAATGTTGTTGATGAACTGGGCAGGGAGAATAGTGGTGTTGACACGATGCCGCTCAAAAAACTCATTCATTAGACCAGAAATGTATAACCACATTTTTTCAGGTGTTTGAAATATTTTTTACAACCTATGGTCCTATATTGTGAGGTAGACGATGAATAAATTTTCTATTTACCGTTTTTTGTTTTTCGTGATGATTAGTATGGCGCTTTCAACGACAACATGTCTGGCTAGCGGAAAAGGGGATCATGATCACAATCACGGAATGAGCGCTCATATGCAGGCCATGCATGCTCTGAAAGATAAAGTTCCAAAGGATTATCAAATAATGGAGCGTACTCCTATAATCCCAGACCAAGAATCGCTACAAAGGGGAGCAGATATTTTCCAAGGACAATGTGTCGTTTGTCACGGACAGCAAGGAAAAGGGAATGGTCCGGCTGCTAAGAGCTTAAATCCTAAGCCAGCTAATTTTCTGGACCAAGAGCACAGTGCTATTTACGGCCCGGGGGAGAAGTTCTGGATCATTGGTAATGGTAGTGGAGAAACAGGTATGCCAGCTTTTTCGAGTTTGAGTTTGATAGATCGTTGGGACCTGGTCAATCATATCTATCAACTACAAGGGACAGAAGCTGAAATGGAAAAACATGAACATGAACATTGACCAATAATCCTGGACTTTAGGTACGCCATATAGTGAAATTCAGCATTTCGCCCAACTTCACAAGCTCAAAACATTGCGAAAGGACAAATAAGGTTTACAGAGACATACCAACGTAGATTAAAAATAATTGTTTTGTGAAAACCTTTGTTTATCAATAGGGTAAGGAAAACATAACATGCCATCCCTGTCGTGAGGCAGGTTCGGAAAGCCACGGATCTCAATAGAGACCGCCGGGTTGCTTGTCATTAGTGACCCGCCTTTATCCAATTTTCGGTTCTATCGATGCTTTGTAAATCTTCTAACAACTGTGCCTTCTACAGAACCCATAGGTACAAAGCCAGCTCAAAACAGTATCGCTTGTTGGCTGAAAGCTATTGCGAAGGTGATCTTCAACCAAGGTGTCGACGTGCGCTATACGAGGCGGAATTTAGCAAAGAGGCTCCAGAAGAGCTTGCACCGAACGGTTACCTTGTAGAAACCAACAAAAAGCTGAGGGTAGAAAACACCCGGAAGTTCAAACGTCACTCAATCAAGAATGGTATCTGTTTGCTACAAACTCTTGATACCGCAAGAACCTTTAGCGCATGGGTTGTTGATGTAAGTGAAGGCGGAATACAGCTTCAGTTGAATGCCGACCCTGATGAGCTAAAAATAGGCCCAGGAAAAACCCAACTAAAAATTCTCGGCTGTTCTGCTCCAGATACTCCCATCCCTATCACCAAGGACATCATCAAGTTGGTTTGGCAAAACAACCAATTTCTTGGATGTCGTTTTGCTGAGCCACTCCCTGCTCTATAGGTTCCCCTTGTCTTCCCACGCGATGTAATTGTTAGTGACCGTTGGCACTTTCGGTAGCAGTTCTTATAAATCACGACTCCTGAGACGATAACCGGCTTATTGTTGATAGAGGTATTTAGTAGGCAGTTTAATTCACAAAACGATGGTCACCTGAACATGCACCGGGTGGCCATATTTGTTCTGTAAGCGCTGTGAGAGCTTTTTTAGCTACGTTTGATATGCTTGTAGGCCTATTAACAAACAAATAAGCAATAGAGAGTAACCGTTGATGACGGGCAAAGACATATCACAAATAGAAATACGAAGTGCCGGGAGCGATGAGTTCTACTTTGTTTTCAGGCTACCCTGCGATGGAATGTTCGTAAGTATTTTTTTCGAGAATATGCCAGAAGTTGTGGCGGCAGTTGAAAACATCAAAAGGAACTCCACGGAAGAGACATGTTACATTCGCAACACGATGTCAGCAAAACAACTCTATTTTATTTTTACAGCAAAGGATAAAGAACCTATTGGCCAGAGCACAAGATACAAATACACGTCGTCTATGGATGCTGGCCTGCAATACATGAAGAAACATCTGTCAATCGCAGAGGTTGTTGATTTAACAACATAACTATCCGCCTCTATTGCTCCTCTTAAAGGTCACGACTTCCGAGAAGAAAACCGGTTTATTATTGATAGAGAGATTTGAGAGGCTCTTTAATCCGAATGAAAAAGGCCACCTGGAAACGGGTGGCCTTTTCGTTGTCACAACTGTTTGTGATCTGCGTTACAGTCCATCTAATGACTATTCACGGACATAAGTGTCTACATCTGATTCGTGAATGTGTGTTACCTGATATTCATATTCCGACTCGATAATTGCAAAGTGCCGGGCAGCATCATCCGCAACCTCCAGAAAGATGTTCCGAACAACAGGGTCAATCACTTCTTGTGCGGCGCGGCGAAAACTCATCTCTATGGATTTCTCTTCCTGCATCGCCAATTCACGTGCTTTGCTTGCGTGGACTTTTTTGTCTAAAGCCTTACGCAACTCCACTAACATTACTGATCCTGGCTGTGGTGGCGTAGCCATGAAATCATCCAGACTACCAAGATCGCTATTCTGATAGTATTTAAAAAACTTACCAATGTTTTCCCCAACTTCATCCCTAAGTCGCTGTAGAACCATTTTCCCTTCTGGGTTTTCGGTAACCGCTGTCGCTTCACAGTAGAAATCGTAAAGGTCCTTCTTAGTTTGGATGGCTTGATGGAGGGCTTGTTGCATAGTGTATTCTTGGGGCATATTGTCCTCCTCTCTCAGTTGGATGGGTAGTATGAATAATAAAGGGTTACTTAGATTATTGCCGAAATAGCTAACATGTCAAACTACCCAATATGTGTGTTGAGACTCCTAATAATCACGACTTGTGAGAGGAAAACCTGCTTATTATTGAGCCTTTTGCAAAAGTCCT
>JAOUDB010000407.1 GCA_029859485.1 Desulfuromonadales bacterium
TCTCCCCCCAGCGAACAAGCGCAACAAACTACCCGCTATTCTAAGGATGGCTTGTTGACATCGTTCGACATCCCCCCAATATTCTCAGATACCTACACAAATAAGAGACTGCCAACCCCCTGTGTCACCCATTTAAAGGCACCGGGTCAAGGGGCATAAATATCCCCTGGAAGAGAAAGACATTCTTCTCTCGGCTTCGGTTTAAGCGTAATCACCCACATCTGTACTATTGCCGAAGTTTTCAAATGTTGAAGCGTCAGCCTTGCTGCGCCAGTCACCCATCAGGATTGAGGCCTTTTCCGATTATCTTCTTGGATTGACCTTTTCCGTCATCAGACGGACCAGAAAACCTTCGGTTCCATGCCGTGTCCAAATGGTTGTTTCAGCACTAATGGTTGTTAACCAGTCACTTGTGGCTCACGACATGGGCAGCAAAAACGTTGATGACAAAATCAAGCGGGATGGAACGGGTTCCAATCAGCATAAGGGTTTGAACCAACACAGGGGCAGGTTCACCGTTCCATCCCATTCGTTATCGAAACAGCTTTTCGGGCATAAAAGGAACTTGATCCTTCATAATGTAATACGCCGCTCTGGCTAGTTTGTGTGCAAGAGCAGCGTGAGCAACCATTAAGTTTGTTTTCTGCCGCTTTCGATTGTAATATGCCCTTGCATTCTCGTCAGTTCGTCGGGAAAGTTCTGAAGCTTCAGAAAATGCCCACGCCAGATATCTATTGCCGTTCTTTTGATTCCCCTTGCCCTTTTTCTTTCCATTGCTCGTCCAGAGGCTGGGCACCTTTCTGCAATAGGACACGTAATCACCGACTTTCGAGAACCGACTGATTGGTCCCGTTTCCAGCATAATGGTGAGGCTAAGAATGGTACCTACTCCAGGCATCGTCCGAAGCAACGTGTATGGCTCTTTCAATCGGCTGCGGTTTCTAACCTCAGTCTCGATGTACCGAATCTTACCTCCTAAAAAATCAATTGCGTCTTTGCTGACAGCGCCAGCCAAAAACAATTCTTCTTGATCGCTCAGAAAAGGAGCAACTCGATCTTCTTGAATGACCTTAATATCATTGGCACTCAGTTTGACACCGCAATTTCTGGAAATGATATTCTGCAAGCTTATAATTAGCGAGGTCCTGAGTTTTACGAGGTGCCCCCGTTTCCGGAGCAAGTCACGTATGGGCCTCTCTGCCTTTGGATAAATATAACCCTCCGGTAATATCCCCAGTCGCCGCATTTCAGCTAGCCAGAACGCATCATCGGTATCATCGGAATGTTTGAGTCCTGAATATTTTTGTATCGCGGATGGGTTGGCAAGGTGAACCTTGTATTTTTCATCCATAAGTAGATCCACCAGCCAATACCAATTGTACGTCGACTCAACAACGATGCTCGCAAGGTCCTCTTTGTACGGATCGAGAAATTGGACAATATTCTCCGGTATGTTTTTCAGTTTCGTTCGTACAACCCTTTTTCCGTTCTGATCGATAATGCCAACGTACGTGTTGTTTGAGTGAAGATCCAATCCACAATGTAGTTTCATACCGCACCTCCTCTTTGAAGTTTTTCGCTTCGTCTCAGCATAGCAACAACGTTGTTGGTTGCTGTGCTGGAGGTGCCTCTTATATGATTATCAGCATAGTTGTCGCCTCAAGTGAAAACAACAGAGGAGACAGCAAGAATGTATTCAAAAGCCTTCCGAACCTTAATGGTTCAAAAGATGACAGTCCCTGATCGGCCCGATGTTGAATCTCTGTCGGCAGAGGTTGGGGTTCCCCAATCCACCCTCTACCGCTGGGTAGCAGATGCTGGTAAGCTGATTCCTCAGATTGAAGTAGCCCCCTCTCCCACAAGAGAACAGACACAAAGGCCGAGCAGAATGAAACGACCTCAAGACTGGAGTGCCGAAGCGAAACTGGCGGCGGTGATGGAAGCCGCTGTCCTTTCCGATGAAGAACTTGGTGCCTTCCTGCGCAGCAAGGGGATACACGAAGCACAGCTTCAAGAGTGGCGGGAACTGATGCTTTCGGGCCTCAATCCTTCATCAGTCCAGCGTACCAAGACGAAAAAGGAAACCAAGCGTGTCAGAGAGTTGGAAAAAGAACTCCGGCGCAAAGACAAAGCCTTGGCTGAAACAGCGGCCTTGCTGGTTCTCAAAAAAAAAGCCCAGGAAATCTGGGGGGACGAGGACGACGACACGGAGGACTAGAGCGGCAACTGGTTCTTGAACTTATTGATGAAGCGACAGCCTCGGGAGCCAGGCTAGAACCGGCAGCTAAAATATTGGATCTGACGGCTCGCACGATCCAGCGGTGGCGGCGACAAGATGGTGGTGAAGACCGGCGACATGGACCATTGACCGACCCCGTCAACAAGTTCTCTGCTGAAGAGAGACAGCGTGTCATAACGACGTCTAACGCACCTAATTATCGTGATCTCTCACCCAAACAGATCGTGCCAAAGCTAGCAGACACGGGAGTTTATATCGGCTCAGAGGCAACCTTCTACCGTATTCTGCGTGAGGAAGATCAGGTCAATCACCGGGAGCGTAGTCGCCCAGCTACAAACAATCGGCCCCGCGAGAAGAAAGCTGATGGGCCGTGCCAGGTTTGGTCCTGGGATATTACGTATTTGAAGTCCACTATAAAGGGACGTTTCTTCTACCTGTACCTGATTATGGACATCTGGAGTCGCAAGATCATGGCAGCGACAGTGTTTAACAAAGAGTGTGGTCAGAATAGTGCCTTAATGATGGTTGAAGCTTATCACCGTCATGGCGTCGATCCTGAAAAGCTGACCCTGCATTCTGACAATGGGGGGCCAATGAAAGGTTCAACCATGCTGGCCACGCTACAACGCCTGAAAGTGGTGCCATCCTTCAGCCGCCCCAGAGTGAGCGATGACAACCCCTTCTCGGAGTCACTGTTTCGCACCCTGAAGTATCGGCCGGGATACCCTTCTCAGCCGTTTGCCAGCGAGCAGGAGGCACAACGCTGGGTTGATGGCTTTGTGAAATGGTACAACACAGATCACCTTCACGGCGAGATCCGCTTTGTGACACCTGATGATCGGCACTATGGACGGGAAGAGGTAATCCTGAACAAACGAAAAGAGGTCTACGATCAAGCGCGACAGAAGAACCCAAACCGCTGGACCGGACAAACTCGCAACTGGGAACCGGTTGAAATCGTACGACTCAATCCAGAGAAGAAAAGGCCCTCCGAAGAGGACCTTTTGAGCAAAGCCGCTTAAACCAAAAAGGCGACAACTATCTTGACACCCGCCGCGAGTGGCCATTTATTATTTATCAG
>JAOUDB010000408.1 GCA_029859485.1 Desulfuromonadales bacterium
CTGGACTTTGTTGATAATCAGCTTTTCCCCCTGGAAAGTGCCCTGGATGTCGATGGATGAGTAAGTAAAGCCATCGACATCCAGGTTAGGCAGTTTCCCTTTGACAATCTCGGTGACGTTGAGAACCTCCAGGGTTCGTGCCATCAGCTTGCTCTGCTCGATCAACCCTTTTGTAAATTTCATCTCAAGGGGCCCTTGCAGGTTGTTGAACAGCTCTTTCGCTTGCCCCTGAGATGTGATCTTGCTGGAGAAGTCCAAGGTCCCCGTCATTTTGACGCGTCCTTCGGTGAGGCAGGAATAACTGGTCTCAACATCCAGAGCTTTGCCTTCCAAGGTAAAATCAAGAGAGAAATCTTCTCCGGCGATAACCAACAGGCCGGAGGTGTCAATGCCACAGAGTGCTGCTTCGGATATCTTGACATTAATCCTACCATCGTCAAAACCGATTGTGGCTTTGACCGGATCCCAGACAAAGTCGTTCCACGAGAGAGACGTCGAATCGGCTTTTACCTGAGAACCGTCTGCAACCAGGGCAATCTTATCGACCCCAATTTTGCCGCCAGATGGCAGGTGGATGACCAACTCACTCCCTTCCAGATTACCCTTTAAGACTGGCACAGCTTGCTTTGTAAGCGGGGCTTTGATGTAAAAATCCCCCTTCAGCTGACCTTTGTCAAACTGCTGATCGATGAACAAAGATTCCAGAGTCTTGTGGTGGAGGGTGCCAGTGAAGTTCAGGTTGAACTCGGCCTGATCGTGAACGAAAGCAACTGTGGCATCAGAGTACTGGTCCTTGATTGTCAACTGCTTGACCTGCAACTGTTTTGAGAGATAATCGACATCAAGTGCCAGATTCGGACCTGTCTCTATAGAGACCTCCCCCTTGAATGAGGTTGTCGAGTCTGGCTGCCAGAGGATTCTTGCTCCGGAAAAGGTTAGTGGTGTGCGGACAGAGTAGCCCTCTGTCTTCGCAGGGACTTCTGTGGCAGGAGTTTCCGCTGCGTCTGCTAACTCGAGCGTATCTTTTAACCAGGCAACAGAATCCTTGCCAATCTTGCCGTCCAGAGAAAGTTCGACCTGATCCAGAGTCTGCGGGAGGCCCTTGAGGACTCCGCTCAGGACAAGATCTGCATCCAGGCCGAGCATTTTGGTGTTCTGGAAGGTGAACTTCTCCGCATCAAGCGTAAAGTCGCCCTTAAGCAGTTCAACCTTTGCCGGGAAGCGAGACGTTTCGATGCCAATCTCATGGATTGCTCCGACTCCAGCGATCTGCCAATTTTGGGGCGTATCGACTGCTCCCTTGAAGGTTAATGCCGTCAGGTCCAGTCGACCGGTTACCTGTTTGACCTCTTTTAACGCCTCTTTCGTCGTGTCGAAAGAAGCCAGCCAGGGATAGAGTTCATCAAGGACAAAAGCAAATTTTCCGGAACTGAGGTCTATGTGAAGAACATCTGTCCAGTCAATGTTGCACGCAAAACCAGAGAAAGCCGAGCGGCCGAATGTGCCACTTAAGCCTTTGAGCTCGATATGTTTCTCAGCGAAGGAGAGTTGGCCGCTGCTAACGCCGACCGGGAATGGCAAACCCTGATAATCAGCCGTCAGGTTCAAATCTGACATATCAACCCTGGCCTTGATATCAGTCAAGTTGTCACCGAGAATCAGTTTCCCGATGGCGGACCCCTTGAGGTTGGTCACTTTGTCCACGAGCTGCGCAAATTCAGAATTTTCAACGATACGTTTGAGTATGTGTTGCGCCTGGGGAAGGTCTGCGCTGAGCATAAGTTCCAGCTTAAACAGGTCGCTATCTTCACCAAGGGCGGCTTTCAGAGTCCCATCGTATCCGGAGGATCCTTCAAGGCGAGTTGACATTTTGCTGCCTTCCAGCACGCCCTGACTGATCACCACATCACCGTTAACTTCTGTCAGGTCCAGTTTGATCTCCGGGATCGAGACAGCTCCTTTCTGCAGTTGGCCCTTTATAACAATATTCTTCAGGTCACCCAATGCAGAGGCGGACTCTCCTTGAGAGTGAAAGCTGATTTGCGAAACCTTACCGCCGCGCAGGTAAGCAAAGATCTCTTTTACGGGCGTCGTGTCGCCAGCCAGGGTCAGCGCGGCCTCACGGGTCGTATCAACGTCGATGTCAGCCCCTTGTAGGTCAAGTGAAAATTCTGGAGAGGTCGAACTGACAACCAGTGCTCCATTGATTTGAAGTGCCGGTTTGCTCAGTGTCAGTTCGTCCAGGGAGAACGAAAGTTTGTCCTGAACCCTGTGACCTTTGCCGTTCAGGACTAAACCTTCAAAAATGATCTCCTGGTCGTTTTGATTGAGTGTGAGAGCAGAGATAGAACTTTCCATGGTGATTTGTTCAGAGTCCGGCTTTTCTATGTCCAGGTTCAGCTTCAGTGTCAGTTCTTTGACAAAACTGAGAGAATTGTTGTCTTTACTGAGGGCCAGTGAACCATTTTTTATAAACAGGGTCAGTCCGGGAGCGGCCGAGACCAATAGCTGCAACCCTTGATCCAAATGACTTTGCAGTTCAGCAAGAGACATGGCAGATGCTTGCGATTCTTTCTTTGCCTCCGGAGTCGGCAGGTTCAGGTTAATATCCGGGGTGTCCAGAACAATTCGACCAGGGCGCATTTGCCCCTTCAGTAAGGGCCAGAACTCTGGATAGACCTGAACGGATGTTACACTTCCTTGCGCTTTATCAGAAAAATCAATTTTGACCTGGCTCAGGGTGATTGAAAGACGGGGCAGGAGAGAGAATTCCGCATGCTGGTAATCAACTTGTCCACCAGTCTTTTGTTGAATGGCTGCATTCAATTTGACTTTCAGTGAGTCGGAATTGATGAAAGATGGCAAGGCCAGAAGCAATGCTATAATGACAACTGTTGCGGTCAATAAAGAGTATGCGATGTGTTTGCGTGAAAGCATCAGGGCCTTTGACTTGTCTAGTTGCGATCTATTGACTCAAATAATTCTAAGCACAGAATCTGCAGGTTACAATATATGGTGGCCGTTTACAGGTTTAAAGTTTTCCTGTGAATTTAAACCCCTCTATTTGAGGTGGCAATGAAAAAGCAGAGGAAGAAGACACTGGAAGGCTGCCCTGGACGACTTCAATGCTCTTTTCAGTAGAATCGAAGGCAGGAAGTCGCCCTGTCTGCTTTTGTTCTGGAAGAAAGCAGGTATGGTTTTTGGTATCTCTGATGCGGTACTCTCCATATCAATCTGTTCATTTTATCGGGAGTTAAATGCTATGAGGCGTGCCTTGGTTGTCGATGATGAACCCCTGTTGCGACGTCAGGTTGC
>JAOUDB010000044.1 GCA_029859485.1 Desulfuromonadales bacterium
GGGGCTGAGAAAACCTCGAGTCAGAAGGCTAAGGGCCAACAACCCCACACTTAAAAAGCCCCCCGAATCAAACCGGAGGGCTTTTTGTTGCACATAAGGGATTCAGTATTTTACATACTCTACTTACTTCTTACCGTTGTCATGCATGACAACGATGTTGGTCTCAACGCTATCACCGACACCAGCCTCATTTATTGCCTCAAACTTAACAGTATAAAGCCTGCCGTCTTTATCATTTCCTTTTCGCGAAGCGACCATAGGTATGGTAACAGTAAAGCTTCCATCATCACCTAGATGCAGGACTTCAACCCTGTCCAGCTCTCCATACTCGTCCGTGAGCTGATACTGTGCGGTGCTGATTTCACAGCCGTTAGGAGCAGCAACAGACCCCGACAGCTCTATCTGTACCGGCTTGTTGTTGCGCATGTTAATGAATTCCTGCGAAGAGATAATATCTGAAAACAAAGGGACCTGACTACAACTCACAAAGCTATCGACGTCCACATTGATCTCAAATTCAGCAGGAGCAACACTCTCGTTTGACCTGAGCCAGACAGTTTTCAATATCCCTTTGTAGCTGCCACCTTGCGCATCAGCAGGAACCTTGACCTGAAGGACCGCCTGACGTGTCTTGTACCAGGAATTCAAAGACATATAGATTTGGCTGTTTATCCAATTGCGATCAAGAGTGCCACCGACATGGGCAAGGCCGAAGCTGGCATAGGTATTCGGTAAAGAGGTGTCTTCCAATGACACTGTAATTGGCACCGCAACTGTTTTTCCAGGCGCAACATTAACCGTCAAGCCATTCTGCGCAAAGGTTATTTGCGCCGAGTGGCTCTCGGTAGAAAAGCATAGCAAGGTTAACGCAAGCAGCGACAGAACAAGCACTTGCCATAAACCGTCGGAAAGCCCTTTAACTTTATTATCACGAGGACTCGCTGGAATTGATTTCATTGTAAACCTCCCTAAAAAAAACAAAAAACCGCCAGCGCATTGATATCTCTGGCGGCTCGGCTGGCATTGGAAGGAGAACCTTCTATTAGCTCCGTGGCTCTGCGTCCCGCAGTTTCCCACGGTTTGCTCTTGGCAGAGGATAGACCAAACAACTTGATCTAATTTGTTGCCAGTATATTAGTAGGAGATCAAACCGAAGAATGTAATCTGGATCACAAAGTGAAATTTTCTTCAAAAAAACTGCGCCGAATGAGGATGTAGCGGTTTTCATCGATGGATATCAGGCCCGATTTTTTCCATTTATCAATTACGCGCGTGACCGTTTCACGTGTCAGGCCGGTCATGTCGCCTATATTCTGATGAGTCAGGCGCAACTTCAACAACACTCCCTCTGGCACTTCCTCTCCGCGTTCAGCAGCCATTTCCGTCATTGAAGCCCTCACGCGGTTAGAGGCATCGTTGAAATGAAGCATGCGTACTTGATTCCAGGAGTGGCGCAATCGCCCTGACAACAGCAGAAGCAGTTTGTGCATGACTTTGGGCTGGTTTTGGATAATTGCAAAAAAATCTTCTCGACCCACAATAAGAACCAGTGATTTTTCCATAGCGGCGACTGTTGCCGGGGTCGTTTGCTGATCAATAAGAGAAACTTCGCCGAAAGAGTCACCTGCACCATGAAAAGCAACGATCGACTCTTTACCTCCCTCAGAGGAGTAATAAACCTTTACCTCCCCTTCAAGGACCGAATACATGTACCTGTTGGTATCCTCCTCGTAAAGGATAACTTCACCCTTCTTGAATTCTCGCAGTGTAACTCGGAAGGAAATAGACTCTAACTCTTCGGTGGAAAGGTCAGCAAATAACTGAGCCTGTTTCAATAAATTCATATTGCAACTGGGGGCTGCCATAATATGTGTGACTCCAAAAAGCAAACAGGAACAAGAACTTTATTAAGGTCATGACATCAAAACACGCGAACACATCATAACAAACTCTTTGTGTAACAGTCACCGTGATTGTCACGCTGTGGCATTTTTAAACTACCCTTAATTCAACAAGGCAAAAAACGGTCCGAATTCAAACAAGATCAAATCTAGAACGCATGACACTGAATTTGTTCTACATTCGCTCAGACATACTTGCGCTAATAGCGCTGGTGAACAAGGTCATCAATTTGTATGTAGTGAAAGAGTGGCTTGGACATTCAACTATTAGCGTCACGGAGAAGTATGCTCACTTAGCAACACAGAAGCTTGCAGAAGCTACTGCTACACTAGAGTTGTAATTGCTGCTTTTGATGTAAACTAGATTCAAAAACTATCCTAAAGAGTAACTAAATTTTTTCTACCTTCCTTGTAAAACATTAACATCATAGTCTTTATCACCATCTGCTCAACTAAAAACCCTCGTGTCGGCAGTTCGGTTCTGTCTCTGGCCACCACAAGTTATAAGGCCTCGCAATCCACCGACTGCGAGGCCTTTTTCTTTACTGTGTAATTCTTCCAAAAACATTCAAATATTACGTACAAGACTCGTTCCAATGAATCCTGCCAACATTAGCAAATCACCTTTCCCTAGCAATAATTATTTAGGCTTCACCCTGCGCGGTAAAACCCCAGGCAATATAATAACAAGTTGCGATCGGATTTATGGCAATTGGTCCAGGAAACTCTGTGACGTTAGTATTGATCGTTGTTTATGAGACCTCCTTCTTTTATGCTCAGACCCGATTGATGATTCGGGTGGAAATGATCAGGAAAAGGCCACCAGGAAACAAACCCTAGTGGCCATAATATTGTGAGGGTTCCTGTTTAGTCCGCGATATCCAATTCACGCTTCTTGGTGTAGAGTAAACGAATCTGCTCGTACTCGAAAGGAGAGCCAGAACCGTAGTAACGGAAAGGAACCCGTTTCCGCTTGTCGATGGCAGCGACGCCGGTGAACACCAGGGTTGTTGTATCGTCATCCACCCAGGCTGGAGGGCCAGCAACTCCAAACGCCACCGCGTCGGTAACGAGACCGGTGGTATCACGCAGGTTGGACGGCCCGAAGATCGGCAAGACGATGAACGGACCGTGGCCAACTCCGTAATGCCCCAGGGTTTGACCGAAATCTTCTGGCTGACGGTGCAAGCCCCAGTGAGTTGAAGGGTCCCAGAGCCCGGCAACACCAACCGTAGTGTTTAAAACAAAACGGCTCAGGGTGATCCCGGTCTCTTTGAATTTCAACTGGAGCAGGTTATTGGTGAAGTTGTTGAACTCGTAGATATTGTCAACAAAGCTGGAGACTCTATCTTCAGCATAATCGGGCATGATGAACTGGTAGCCTTTGACGATCGGCAAAAAGAAGTACTTGTCAAAGTAATAGTTAAAGCGATAGGAACCGCGATTAAACCCCTCTATCGGGTCGTACACCTCGACGTCCAGTTCCGTCCCTTCGGGGACCAGTTCGGCCTGCTGGCGTATTGCCGGTTCGGTGTCCGGGCCTGCTTTTGGCAGTGTCGTGCAGCCACTCAGGAAAACAACGCTCAACAGAGCCACCAAAAGAACCATTTTAAATTTATGTACTAACGTCATTGCTCAGCCCTCCTGCCCGGCAAAAAAATTCACCATGAAATCCACCGCATCCTGGTGGTTCATGTTGCCGCAATGCCCACCTGTCGGGAAAATCTTCGCCCTGGCTCCGAAAAGCTGCTCAAGGTAGCCGACCTCCCCGGGGGCCAGAATGATGTCGTCTTCGTTACCCATCAAGCCGATCTTGTTGGCGCTTTTCAGGTAAGGCTCGATGCTGCGCAACGACAGCATCTTGATCATCTTCTCTTCGGTCAACGACGGATCACTTTTCTGGAAGAAGGGTACAAAATGTTGTCTGAAGTAGTCCTCAAAGCTAGTCCGGTTGGCGACGATGTAGTAGGGGGTCAGCGCTGTGGAGTTCGTCATCTTCACATTCTTTGGTGTTACAAAGCCGCCACCTTTCATGACGTCGGAGGCAAAGATCATGCTGGCCGAGTCGGTGCGGAAAGAGATTCCCACCAGAGCGGCCAGGAAGTCCTCACGGGGCGGGAAGCGCTTGTAGGCTTTATAGATGTAATCGCCATTCAGCTCGAAATAACCCATCTCTTTCTCGGCTGCGGCCAGCTTTTTCATGACATTGTCAAACCAGGCATCGAAGTTGTTGATGCCTCCCGGAATGTTTTCCAGCATCTCATCGAGGATATTGACAGAGGTATAGAGGTTGACCGGCGGGTTAATCAATAGCACGCGCTCGAAGTCAAAGACCTTTTTCTCCTCATCGAGCATCGAGACAAATGCCGACTGGATGCCGCCGAGGCTATACCCGGTCAGGTGATAGCCCGAGACCTTGATGTCATCTTTTACCTCTGCCATGGCCAGCTGCATCACATTGTAGAGGTCCTTGGCGTCCTCACGCAAATGGCCCGGCGTCATGGTGCTTGAGGCATTGACAATGAAGTTCATGTGGGTTGGCGAAGTGATCGAAATGACATGATAACCGGCCTGGTACAAGGCCTTCTGCATGTTGAGCATTTTCGGTGAATTATGTCGGGCCCCGGTACCGGCTATAATGAAGATCAATGGGGCTTCTTTTTTCTGGTAAGTCAGCGAGCAAATCAGCCCGTCTTCATACCAAAAAACTTTCGGAATCTCCCGCTCAGGGAACGGATAAACCTTAAAGGTCTTGGTCGGGACTTTTTCCGGAATATCCGCATGATAATAGGGCGGTAGCTCCATGACGGTCGCTTCCAATGGATTGACGTAAGGGTAGAAGTACGGTTTGTCAACGGCCATTGCCGCAGTAGGTAACCCCAAGAGCAGGGACAAGATAATGCTCGTTAACCAAGGTCTCATGATTTCCTCCATGGCTGATAGATCAATTCGCTAGACATTTTCATCGGCATTTAACGCAACAACCCGGCTTCTTTGAAATAACGTTCTGCGCCAGGATGCAGAGGAACTATGAGTCCCGTGGACAACTTCTCCGGGGTCAGGTTGGCAAAGGCCGGATGCTGTTGTTTGAACAGCTCGAAGTTCTCAAAAACTTCTTTGACGATATGGTAGACGACTTCTTTATCCGCATCAGAATTGCAGAATAAAATCGCCTTGACGCCTATCGAATGGATTGGCTCCTTGTTTGCCAACTCCGTGTAATAATCGATCGGTATGACCATGTCGACGAGATCTTCTCTTTGGCTGATGGAATCAATTAATTCCTGATCTGGTGCAACGATCATAATTTTGCGGTCACCGTGCGAGGCTTCCTTGATAGAGAGGTTGGGATGACCGACCGTGTAGAAATATGCATCAATATCACCTTGCTGCAGGAGTTCAGTGGCTTCGTAAGTCGGCTTCTCGCTAATAGTCAGGTCTTTCTCCAGATCCAGACCAACAGTTTTGAGTATGCTCGTGGCTTGAATGCTGTCTGTCGAACCTAGCTCTCCGATATTAACCGTCTTGCCCTTGAGGTCTGCCAGAGAATTAATGTCTGCGTCTACGGCCGCAACGATCGTAAAAGCCTCTGTATAGAGACCTAGCACACTACGCAATTTATCCTGTGGTGAATCTTGCCAATAGTGCTTACCGTTCTTGGCAAAATAGAGCGCATTCGCTTGCGCGATGCCAAAGCTGGCCAAGCCGTTTGCCACATCATCAATATTGGAAACAGAGCCCTCTGATGCTTCTGCAATCAAACGGAGGTTGTACTCTTTAAGCTTTCTATTGTGCATCTTTGCCACGGCACTGCCTGCCGCGTAATAGACCCCTGTGATATTGCCCGTTTTGATAGATTGCATTGTTTCATCGAAGGCTAAGAGGAACGATGGCGAAATGGAGTTTGTAAAAGTTGCCAAGAATAAAAGTAGCAGTAAACGGGTGGCTAGAATCATTAGACCCTCCTATCAAAGAAGAAACAAAAAATGGAGCTTCTCCAGACCTGTAAATGTCAAATTTTCACACATCGCTAGTTAACAAGTAATACTATTAAGGGAAAAGGTCTCTTAACTTTTGCCCTATGGAGACACAAAGGTCCTGACGACATACAGCATATTGAGTTGACAACCAACCAGAAATTGAAGCAACGATTGCAGAAGAAAATCATCGTGCATCGAAACATATAATAATCACAGAAAACAAACATCCCCCATAAGAGGGGGGAAAATGGGCACTATAAAGTAAAAATCTCTTTTCCCCGGGAATTAGATTCCCTTTATGACTAAAATCGACCACCCAATCCGACCAGGTGAAGATTCAACCCTTTATTTTGCTCATAAATGCTCGCATTCGACGTATGCTGAATTCGATAGCTAAGACTTATTTCCTGCCAACGTAACGTCAAGCCTGCATGGGATGTGAACTGAAGGTTGCCACCAAAATTATCCTCTCCAATTTTATAATCATGCAAAAAGGCCGGTCGTAATCCGACCTCAACCTCCAGACGATCATCCAGCATGGGTACAAACAGATCGCCACCGATGGCCAGCATGGCACTCTGTTCGCCAGCGGCTTCAAGAAAAGTCACACCAGCATCGAGTCTGGTTCGCAGGGTGGCGGACTGTGCCAGAGGCATCTGCCAGGGCAAATTTCTGAGGAGGTAAACCTCTCCAGCCGTAAAGTCTTCATAATTACGGTTATCATTGACGCCACCACGGGCTCCCATTTCGAAGACTGTTTTGTCACCGGCATAGACTGCCGTTGAACTCAACAAGAAGGCAAAGAAAAGAATAATACGTATGAATTGCGCCACAATAAGCCCCTAAAGGCTATCAAACATTGCAAAATAGACAAGGCAATCCGACAAATTCTGGGTTGCTAAAGAAGTCTCATTATAAAGGATAGTTAATCGGTCGTACATAGACAGAGCCCGCTTTTTATTTCAGGGAAGAGCTAAAGCCCTCAGGTGTGATTAAACGCTACCTTAACATCCTGGCGGTGTTCGGGGTCGATTTGCCACAAGGTACGCTTGGCAAAGTTAAAGAGGCTGGCAATGATGACATCGGGGAACTGCTCGATGCGGATATTGTAGATATTGACCGACTCGTTGAGGAATTCGCGACGATCGGCAATCTGGTCTTCAAGTTCGGTGATCCGGTAGCCCAGCTGTTGGAAAGACTTGTCTGCCTTCAACTCAGGATAACGCTCGACCACCATAAAGAGCGACTTCAAGGTATCTGTCAGCATGTTCTGCGCCTGCATTTTCTGCTCATCGGTCCGTGCCTGCCCGGCCATGGTGCGCGCCTTGATGACCGCCTCCAGGGTTTTCTGCTCGTGCTGCATGTAGCCTTCACAGACATTGATCAGTTTGGGAAGTTCATCATAACGCTGCTTGAGGAGCACATCGATATTGCTCCAGTTGCGTTCAATGTTGTTCTTGAGGGCGACAAAACCGTTGTAGATGGTGATGATATACAAGACCAGGCCAACCAGGATAAAAACCAGAACACCGAGGACAATCCAGCCCGTCATAATGAAACCTCCTGAAAGAGAACTACACGTTTATAAATTTGAGTAATTGATACAGAGCGAAACCTGCCAGGATCAGCCCTGCAGCCATAAGTGGCAGGCTGAACAACCCATAGTTACGAACCAGGTGAGCTTCCGAAACCGCTTCAGCGATCACAAAAGGCATACTGCGCTGAGGGGGGTGCGTGATCACAACATGCTCCTCCTGGCGTTTACGCTGCGTCCCTTCAGCCAGGTGCTCCTTGAGCGCTGTATGCTCTGCGTCACTTCGCGCCTGCTGCCATTCATCCTCGCTGATCTGGCCGTCGCCATCTGCATCGTAACGATGCAGAGCCTTGCGGTCAAGTTTGAGTTCACGCAGTTTCTCAAGGGTACGATCGCGCAAGCTCCGCCGCTCCGCCCTCAGCGGTTGGGCAAAGCCAAGGATATAGAGGGTCGTTCCTTCGTAGATAATATCCTCAACCCACTTTTCATTTTCATCCGTATTGTTGACCGCAGTGAACGTCAAGGGCGACTGCCCAGGGGTGCCACTCTGACGGGTCTTTGCCTTAACTGAGGCACCTTGTGGCGCAACAACCACACACCCCGTCCCGTCGTCGACGTAAAAAGACACGTGACTGCTGTCGACATCTTTCACCAGCTTCCACTTGTTATTCTTTTCGCGACGGTATTTACGCAAACGATAATAGACACAAGCGGCCTGGGTCATCGGGGCAACCAGCGCGTACTGGCGCCTGGCCCGCCCATGCACTTCAACCATCCCCATCGCCAGTGAACGAACCTTGCTTGTCGGGGTGTTCTCTATTTTGCGTTTCAGTCGGATATAATGAAGGCCTGACCAGAACAGAAAGGAAGCGACCAACCCTGCCAAAATGCCTGTCCCGACCCCGTACTGAACAATGGATCCCAGCAGGAAGTTGTTCCCCTTAATCGCGAGAAAAAAGGTCCCGAAACCGAGAAAGGTTCCAACCGTTGCCAGCATTCGGCCCAGAGACATTTTGCTTTCTGGACGTTCCGGTGGTGGAGGGAGATCTTTCTTTACAGGCTTGTCCACAGTCCTTTCGGCAGTACCTCCTGCTCCCTCTTCAGCAGAAAAAGCGTCCTGTATCTCCCGGGCAACTTCTTTCAACCCCGGAATAGACCTGGCAACACCATCGGCCCCCATAACCGCGCCAAGCACCGGCTGGCCAACAAGAGCTGCAGCTGCGACTCCAGCGACCAGTGATGCCTCATCGACACCTGACGAAGAGGCCTCTTGCGAGTGGCCGTTTCCCTGCAACCTGGCAAGCAACCAGCCATAATGGGTCAGACTCTTGAGATTATCCTCGATCGCCGAGGGCGAATCTTCGAGACGCTGCACCTGGCATTTAGGCAACTGGCTCAAACCAAAGTCACAATGCAATCGAAAACCCTGTGCATATTCCTCAACAAGACCCAGCATCGCTTCCAGGTTGCCCCTCGCGCTAAGGGAGCTTCTTTCTCCCAAGCCCGCATGATTAAACCGGCCGGGCAACACCCTGACCGCCTGCTGAGGCTGCCCCAGGTTGTCGAGCAGATAAAAATCAAAAACGGGTTGGCCCTGAAAGATGGCAGGAAGGAGTTCTTCATGAGAGAGCGGCTCAAGAGCATCACACCCCCGGTAGGTATTCTGGGCTAACAGCCGCTTGACGTGCTTGTCGATCAGCGCCCCTGAGATGTCTGCAAAAACCCCAACCGTCGGAGTGCCCCGCTCCAAACGCACCGTTCCACCCTGACACTCGAAGAGGACGTAGTCGTTATGAATTTCCAGACTACGCAGACGGGACGGCTTAAATCCGGGAGGTTCGGGCAAGATCTGCCAACAGGCAAAACCATAGCGGTGCAGAAGGGTTGCAATCTGGCCGGTTTTTTCAAGACCCCCCTTGCCAAACAGCACCAGGCCCAGGCCGATCAATCGTTGCCTGGCAGTGTAGGCATCAAGGCCAAATTGATGCTGAAGTTCCTTCAGCAGGGACTCCAGTTCAGAGACGGCAACAGGGATCTGGCGCACGATCAGCTGGTAGCTTTTGGTTTCTTCTGACATAGAAAATTAAGGTAGTGCGTAAGTAAGTAGCGAGAAGGAAACCCCCTCTATACTAAGGGTAATTTGATTTTTCAAAACCATCCTGCTGCCAGCCAGCTATTTGCTATAGACTTTTTTGTGGGCGCCGTGCAGCGGCAACCTTTTCAATGTGTCTTCACTGTACCAAGCATATTCACCCGCCTCAGCAACGGTCGTTTTCGTCTCAATCTCAACGCTGAAGACTGTCAGTTCCAGTTTAAAGTGGCTGTAGGCATGGCGGACGGCATCGGCTTCACAGACTTCACCGATCAAGCCCAGGTCGGCGAGCAAAAATTCGGCAGACTGACGATGGTTCTGTTCAGGGTTCACTTCAACCACGGGAAATTCCCAGAGCCCGCCAAGAAACCCCTCGGTCGGTCGCTGCCTGAGCAAGTAATCCCCGGAGCTTTTCACCAATAGAGCAACCTGCCGCCGAACGGGGAGCTTTACCTGCTTGCGCGCGATAGGCAACTGCGTTGCACAGCCTTGCTTAAAAGACTGACAAAGCTCTCGCAAAGGGCAGCTTTCACAAAGCGGCGTTCGCGGCACACAGACAGTGGCGCCAAGGTCCATAATCGCCTGGGCATAATCGTGCGGGTGCTCATCCGGAGTCAGAACTTCAGCCCATTGCCATAACTGTTTTTCGGCGCGACTGCTGCGTGGATCTTCTTGCCAGGCGAAGAGGCGCACAAGGACACGGCGCACGTTACCATCAAGAATTGGCGCAGGCGTGTCAAACGCAATCGAGAGGATAGCGCCGGCCGTTGATCGCCCAACGCCGGGCAACGCCAGTAGGCCTTCGAGAGTGTCGGGGAAAGACCCTTGTTCCGAAACAATCTGCCGGGCAGCACGATGAAGATTACGGGCGCGTGAGTAATAGCCAAGCCCGGCCCACAAACTGATGACATCATCAAGCGAAGCGGCAGCGAGGCTTTCGATTGTCGGGAAGCGCTGCAGAAAGCGTTCGTAGTAGGGAATGACCGCAGAGACCGTGGTCTGCTGCAACATGATTTCGGAGAGCCAGATCCGATAAGGGTCGCGGGTTTCACGCCAGGGCAGAGCGCGACCTTCCTTGCTGTACCAGGAGAGCAGACGCTTCGAGACTTCAGCAGGGCTGAAAGGAAGGTTCATGGCAAACCCTCCAGAACACGCAACGATGGACTAGAACCTAGCCCAAGGCCTGTTTGCCTTGAACCACACGCCACACGCCACGCGCACCTTTTTTTCACCCTATCTCTCTCAATGCTTGTAGAGTTGTTTCCATTTCCTCACGGGTACCGATGGAAATACGCAGGCCATGAGAGAGGATCTGATCGCTGAAATAGCGCACCAGGATTTTACGCTCGAAGAGCGCCTCATAAACGCGCTTGCCGTCGCGATCAGAAGGAGTAACAAAAAGGTAGTTGGCGCTCGAAGGGATCACCTGATAACCCAACTGACTGATTTCGGTGCGAAACCATTCCCGGGTCGCACAGATGCGCTGGACACAATCCTTGAAATAGCCCTGGTCGATCAGAGCAGCCGCAACTGCAGTCTGGGCGAGACGATCAAGGTTGTAGTGGTCGCGGATCTTATCCAGAGCTGCGATGATTTCGGGCCTTGCAATCGCCAGACCGAGGCGCATTCCAGCCAGAGAGTAACTCTTGGACAAGGTTCGGGTGACCACCACGTTCGGCTTCTGCCTGACCAACTCCAGGCAATTGCCTTCAGCAAAATCGGCATAAGCTTCGTCAACAACAAGCAACCCTTCGCAACGGTCAGCCAGGCCAGCGACCTCTTCGATACCCCAGCGTAAGCCAAGAGGTGCGTTGGGGTTGGTCAGGAAGAACAGCTTTCCTGTGTAACGTTCAGGGAAATCTTTTATCTCGCCATTCTCCAGCAAGGGAAAAGTCCTGATCCTGGCACCCTGAATCGCTGCAAGAGTTGCATAGTATGAATAGGAAGGATGCAGATAGGCGACTTCTTCACCCTCACCGACACAGGCTCGTA
>JAOUDB010000409.1 GCA_029859485.1 Desulfuromonadales bacterium
ACGAGAACTTTACAAATTAAGGAGGTTCTATACAGCTCAGCACTTTTACGACAGGAAACAGTTCTTCTGCGTTATCAATTCTTGAGAAGCGTTACGCTTCTGTAGAAATTGATCAGCAAGAGTTTTTACAAAACTAAGATGAAGCAAGCTAATACTTCAAACTTTTTCGCAGTCCCGTCAGGAGGAATAATATCGCGACCATTTGAATCAGGTGATATGTGCCATTATGATCAAATTCCCAAATCAATTGGAATGATGTCATCTTGCTGGCCTGAACCAAAGAAGCAACTATAGATATTAAGATGCCAGCAGACATCCACCAGGCTCCGTTAAGACGGTCCTTGAATGCCAACCAAACATATCCACAAAACGAGAAGAGCATTGCCACCGCTTCATAGATGGTAAATATCAAGAAATTATCGGGTAAGGATAATGTCGTAATCCAAAATCCAAACCCTAAGGCGAGTATGATTGGCAATATTTTTCTGGAAGAAATCATCCCTTTAAGATCGTTTATGACTGCAATAACAAAAACAGCGATCATCAGCCCAAGGGAAAGATTTATCAAAGACCAGAGCATGCTCACTAGTCTCTCAGAAAGCTTGACACCGTGCACTATGGCACCTAAAACAGCGGCTATTGTAAGTAAGAAAAATAGCCACTCCCAAAGCCTAGCTTTCCACCCTCCACGTCCAATACGATAGATGTATATACAGGCAGTGATAGATACCAATGCCAGAATAGCATCAGTGAAAGCTGTCGTCTGTTCAGTTGGTATGTCAATAAATTCCATTTCGCAAGTTTAACAAATAAAATAGCCACCCGTTTCCAGGTGGCCATTCTCGTACTGATTTAAAAGCCCTCTTAAATGTCTCTATCGGAAATATCCTCGAATCAATGCATAGGCCTGTTTAGATATACTGGACTTGATCCCACGTCATGGCAGCCATCTTCAGCATGCTTCACTTCCTTTCATCTCTCCCAAAGATCAACGCATCTATTAGAATAGAGTTCAGCTTGTTTCGCAAGGATCTTAAGGGGAGTGTGATTGGTGGTGATCAAGCCTACTGTGACGGCAACTGCGGTGTCCCGCTGGAGGGGCCGATAGTAACACTTTATTTGATGAGATAGGCAAACAGGTTCGAGGGTTAATTCCTTGCCGAAAGCATCGATTGACCGGACAAAGCGTCTGGCTCATAGTTTGTCATTTCTAGTCTTCTCCTGGTCTCTCCGGATATTCAGCAGCGTCCAGTCTGCGAGCTACCGCAAAGTCATGATCTTCTACGCCCAAATGGGTTGAGACGTCACTGAGACGATCCCAGCTGGCTCCCTCGGATTGGTATATAGCATGAACTTTCAGTGGGAAGCGTGTGGTCCGTGGATCAAGTTCGTGGAAGAGCGGCAGATTGAAGTAGAAGAGCCGTGTTCCGGTGCCGAAACGGAGTCTGCAGACCGGCAAGCCATTGAAATCGTCGGTCTGAAATTCTGCGGTCTCTGAGGCTGTGATCTTGTGACTCTGGTGCATGATTACCATAGAATGACCGAAGGTGAACTCCGGGTTGTCGCCGAGTCCGTTTGTCTCATCAGAACTGTTGCAGAAGACTGTCGTCGTGTCTCGGACTCCCGGTGTGTAGGCGAGGTATTCGCCGTAAAAACCGTTAACTACGTCGCGGAAAGCCTTGTGTTCGGGTTTCGGGTTGCATTCGATGACACAGAGCAGGTCGAGGCGCTGCCGGGTCTGGTGAAACAGGTCGTTGCCCTTCTCAATTACCGTGGAGATGTTCGACTGGTAAAGATCACGATAAATGTAATCGAGGCAGATCAGCGACATGAAATTAAAACCGGTCGGCTGGCAACGGATCAGCGGAAAGACTTTACCACGATAGAGATCGTGGAACGGGTCGATCGCCTCCTCACCGAAAAAGGGGTGGCTCTTGGCCTGGATGAAAACCCGCAGGTCATCTTTGGCTTCCTTAATGATCGTCAGGCAACAGTTGACCGGAATTCCGTTGATGTCACCGGAGGTCTGATCCTGTTTCGCCGAGGCCAGAGCTTCGGCATTGTCGATGGCGAACTGCTCAAGCAAGCCGATGTAGGTGAGCAGGTCAATGTGCTCGATACCGATGATGGTAACCGTGTTGGCCGCAAACTGGTCATTGATGAAGTCAAGCATTTCAGACAACGATTGGTAAGGCAGAGCCGCCTCCGGAAAGACCAGGAAGTGCTGCTTGCGCAAGTTGCCTTCACCCGTTGCCACCAGTTCAAGAATCGACCTGATCTGTTGCCACTTGGCCGTAGGATTAGTCAGCTTGCAGGCATAATTTTCCTCTTCCAACTGGTTGGGGACCTGACAAATCATGCAATGCAGGTGATGCCCATGAGGGAACTCAAGCTGTACCTTTTTTTCGACAATCTGGAACATGGCTGCCTGTGTTAAATCTGCACCGCGCAGATAGGTTCAATAGCGATTTTTACAGCGTTTAAACGGGTCAGTAACTTGCGCACTCTGTCACTTCAGACTCACTGCTTCAGTTTCACAATGGTACAACTCTTGGCTAGAGTGCGGTCAGCGAGTTCATCCTCTGGCTCACCAGGGTCTAGCAATGCGCCCGGGAAGAGCTGGGCTAGGATATGGCGCGTGCCCGGTGTCATTTTGTATCGGATGAAATTCGATATAAACATCGAGACCGGCTTCCTCTCGAACTTCACGCTACAGTGCTTCCAATAACGGTTCTCCATGGTCTATTTTGCCCCCCGGCATGCCCCACTGTCCGCAGAAAGGCTCAATGCAGCGGCGGGTCAGGAGTACCCGGTTCTGCTCGTCAATGATGCAGGCGACAACGCTGGCTTTTATATGCTGTTTTTTAAATTCCTTAAAAATAGGGTGAGGCGTGAGGTGAGAAAACGCCTTCTTGTTGATATCTCAATTATAGGCGGTCTCAATTTCGGTGCAAGTCCATGGTGACTGCCGTTGTTACCCTTATCCGGGAAACCCCTTAGATTCCTAGGAACATAGATATTTAAAAACTCAAGACCCATCGATATGCACTATGGCAGACGCATCTCACAACCTTCCTATAATTCCTCCCGGGTTGATCCACGGGATAGATGTTTGCCAAAAACACATGATTATTACAGGCCTGCAATGTAAGAAAGCCCCCGATCAGAAGATTGAGGGTTTTCGTGTTTTATAAATGGTGACTTTCAGGAATAACGCCTCGCAACAGCCGCCCCATCAAATCGCACAGATGAGCCACTTCAGTAAATCCTCGGAATCAACCGATAACGCACGCGTCGCGCATAGTCGTGATA
>JAOUDB010000410.1 GCA_029859485.1 Desulfuromonadales bacterium
CTATTTGCTCCGTAGGCACTATCTGCTCCGTAGGCACTATTTGCTCCGTAGGCACTATTTGCTCCGTAGGAACTATCGGTTGCGTTGGGACCTGTGTCTCGTTCAGGGATGGAGCCTCATCATCAGAGGTCATTGTCAACTGCGGGGGCTTTTCAGCAGGAGAAGTCCGAGGTTGGGTCGCTTCTACCTCACTCAGCAGAGGCTGAGCAAAAGAACCAAAATTCGGTCCGTCCTTAAGATCGTCTTCTCCACCAGACCAGATAGTGGCAATATCGACATCAGGAAGCTCGACCTTCTTGATGATGTAGGGCGTAATCGACAGGATTATTTCGCGTTTCTCTTCAAAATCCGAGAAATTCGAGAACAGGTCCCCGAGAAGTGGAATCTCACCCAGGAAGGGGAACGTGGTTTTAGTGCTACTGTTGTTTTCTTCGAATAAGCCACCAAGGATTGTACGTGCGCCATCAAGCAACACCAGGGAGGTCTGTGCATTGGTTGTCGTGAGAGCAATCGGTGACTCCCCTGTTGTATCAGTAGAATCCAATCTTTCTGCCGTGCTGACTTCCAGCGTTATCTTCGTCAGGACGGTCCCATCAAGCTGCACCGTTGGTTCTATATCGAGTTTAATACCGGAATCCACATACTGGACGTTCTGAGTCGTTGAGTCGGAAGTGCCGACTTGCGTCGTGGTCACGATCGGGTCACGCTTGCCGATATGGACCTTGGCCTTTTCGTTGTTCTTGACCCGAATTTTAGGACTCGCCAAAAGCTCTGTCGTACTCAAGGACTTTGCATAATCGAACGTGGCCGAGGGTACCGTATAGAAGGTCTCTAGCCCGCTGAGGCTACCTGTGACTATAGAGTCGGGAATCGCTCCGATGACGCCGTCCGGACCTGTCACTGCACCAAAGCCAACCTTTGTCGAATAAGTGCTAAGCTTGGGGCCAAAATTCAGGTTGTCGGAGTCCCTGACCGCAAGGACTTCGACATCGAAGAGAACCTCTGAATCAGAGCGATCAGCGGCTTGGAGAATCTGCTCCGCCAGTTTAATAACCTCTGGTTTATCACGTACGACAATAGCATTCCGCTCCTCGTGGACGTAAATCTTTCGTAACTGCAGCATGGTGCGCAACAGGTTAACGGCTTTCTTGGCATCGATATGTGACAGGTAGAAGGTTTGAATAATCTGATCGTCGTACTGTTTGTTTTTCTCGCGAGATTGCGGATAAATAATAATGGTCTTTCCGTTGAGGACTTTCTTATCAAGAGCGTTCATCTGCAGGATCAGTTCCATCGCCTGGAGGAAGCTGGCTTTTTCCAGAAGAACAGAAATAGACTGATCGCGAATCTCTTCATCAAAGATAAAATTGATTCCACTCAGTTGCGACAGGATTCCAAAGACTTCCTTGATGTCGGCATCCTTGAAACTCAGGGTCATCGGTTCCTCTGAGGCCACATCCAGTTCAATCCCATCCATAGAGATTTTCTTTTGCTCTTGATCGAGTAGATCTTTAATCGCTAGAGCGCGCGCATTCTGAGGATCCAGCTTCAAAGCAGCCGCAATTGCCTTTCTGGCCGGGGGTATATTTCTTTTTCCCCAGAAAAGCGCTGCCTCTTCAGCAAGCTTCTCCGCCTCAAGAAGTTTAAGGAGGTCATTGGCTTCCTGGGTAGCGACCTCTACACTCCGATCAAAACCTTCTGCTATACGATACTCTTCTATCGCTTCGGAAAGTTTGCCTTCCTCTTTCAGAGCACGCGCTCTCCTGATATGCGTGGCTGCGGCACGTGTCTTGGCAGAAACCATTTTTAACCGATAGGTTTTGCTACTGGGTTCCAACTCAATTGCTTCGGCATATTTTTCAATTGCCAGGTCGTAATTTTCTTCGTCAGCCAGCTGCTCGGCTTCTTCAAAAGCTGAACGAGCCTGCATGGAGGTGGTACAGCCCCCAAGCCAAAGAACTGCAAGCAACAGGACGATCCATCCTGCAAAACGGACCTTATTGATTCGAACCATTGACTTCTCCCTCTAAAGCATCCCCTTCGACAGGCGAGACAACGTCCTGCTCTCCTTCGGGGTTATTCTCTTCAATCGTCCCGGGGAAATCTTCTTCACTTCCCTGAGGTGCTGCAGGACGCAACATTCTCCGCTTTGGATTAAAAACCCGTGATTTCGGTTGACTGACCGTCTCCGCTGGTGGCAAATGAGCCGGCGCGCTAACCGATGCTTGTAATTTTTGTTGTTCAATCAACGGGATGTCGATCAAAAAATCGCGACCGTCAGGACGAACCAGCAAAAGGTCACCGCTGATATCCTCTACCGTAAACTCCAGATCAAGACCGAATTTTTCTCCACGCTTGGCGAGAAACAAACTGCCTTCACTGGAAAGAAAAACTGTTTTTTCACCTCCCTTGTCCAGAAAGCCAAGAAAGGTAAACTGCGCCAGGGCTTGTTGTACAACTTCAACCGGCACCATCGGTTCTTCAATAACAACAGGTGGTGGCGCTTGAACCTCTGGTTCCTCAACGACAACGGCAATCGGCTCTGGTCGCCTTTGAACAAAGCGAAAGACATCACGCGTCGCGCCTGAGAACTCCTGCTCTTCTGCTTCCAGGAAGGTAAAATCAATGCGCTCTTGAGAAACCTTCGATTGCAGTTTATCTGGTGCCTTTGCAACGGCTGAACGTGTGCTTTTTTTCGCGCTTCTCGGCGGAGCCTTTTCAAGTCTCGGCATCGCAAAATAGGCGTAAACCAGGCAGAGGGCCAGCACTCCCAGCAGGGCCGCAAGTATCATGCGTTTGCGATTCATCACTCACGCCTCCCTGGCCGGAAAAGCGTTTCCAGGCTCAAACCCAACTTGACACCTTCGTTATCGATACTCTGCAGGCTAATCTGTTTGATCGTTATCAGGCGAACCGATTGTTCCAGAGAATAGATAAACTTTTTAACCTGATCATAGTCTCCCGCAACACTAAAATTAAGATCAAATTTAAGCAGCGGAGTTTTTTTCAACAGCTCAGAAGCATAGCTGATCTGGGTTATATTCAGGCGTGACTGACTGGAAAGAACCAGTAGTTCTTCTATCAACCCGGTGAATTCTCGGTATTCCGGCACCGCCCGCTCAAACTTTGAGAAATCCTGACTGGCAAGGACGTAGAGTTGTTCAGGAGTTTCTGCGCTCCCACCTTGATTACGTAGCAGTTGGCGGACCTCGGTTTGCCGTCTCAGGAAACGACCTTCTTCTGCAGCAACTTGTGGCACGACAAATTGCTCAAGAGCTACGGAGAGAGCAACATTCAAGACCAGCA